>JALYHS010000345.1 GCA_030776385.1 Actinomycetota bacterium | reverse complement strand
TCCGGTGGGAGGGAACGTCGCGCAGCCCGCAAGCGCCGCGAGAAGAGCGCAGGCGCCCACGGCCGCGGCGGCAAACGCGGCGGACCGTCGCGCACGAAACGAGGAGGTGTTCATACCCGCAGCCAAGCAGGGGGCGGTAACGCTTCCGTAACGTCGTCAGTGTCCGAAGGCGTTGAGCACCGGCAGAAGCGTGTCCATCCACTGGATGACGATGTCGCGATTGAAGGCCGTCGCCCAGGCGATGACGATCTGCAGGACGGCGACGACATCCATCGCCACAATCGCACTCAACGCCCGTCGCGTCGGAACCAAGGCGATCGCCATCAGCGTCATCAGCAGGAAGGTGTTGCCCGCGGAACCCGGCGGCAGCAGACCGATCGTGTACGCGCCCATGATCGCGACGAAGACCAGCGACGACACGATGATCGAGCCGGGCCGCCGCACGATCAGGGCGATCACCCACGCGCTGGCGACCGAGGCGAGAAGCAGCCAGCCGGTGGGGGTTGCGAACACCTGGCCGAGACCCGCGAATCGCCCGGGTGTGCCAGCGAGAATGCGAGCGCCGACGGTGCCGAGCGGCGAGCCGACGAAGATCCAGTTGAGCGCGACGATCGCCCCGATCGCGGCGGCTGAGGGGAAGACGATCACCAGCACGTTGGACCCTCGTGCGCCGCGCTGGTGGCTGCGTCCCAGGCGAAGGAAGGGGGCGGCGGATGCGGCGGTGAGCACGTACAGGAACCCGCTGAGATCCGACAGCACGGCCAGCATCAGGTAGAGACCGGCGCGGAAGCCGGACTGCGTGTTGCCCCAGGCGACGAAACGCACGATGTCGGCGATCCCCAGCCCGAAGAAGGCGAGGCCCAGGAACGCCGCGAAGTTCTGCGTCGCCGTGTACGCGAAGAGTGGATTCGCCGCCAGGGCGAGCATCAGGATCACCGTGGTGCCGATGTGGAACTGCCGCTGCACCATGATCTCGAGGACCTTCTGCAGGAAGACGCCGGCGATCAACGCCCCGGCAACCGCCAGCCCGAACTGACCGCCCGGAATCGCGGCGGCCAGCAGGGTCGACAGCGGCGGGGAGATCTGCCCGATCCAGGTGACGTCGGCGCGGTTCCAGTCGATGCTCGCGATGTGTTGGAGCAACGCGTGATTCGGGGTGATGAGCGTCCCGTCGAGCGGGCTGTAGCTCGCCGCCCACGCCACCAGCAGGAATGGGATGGCGAAAAGGCCGCGCAGGATCCACTTGGCGACCGGGTCGCGCGGGAAGGCATCCAGTTGCGTGCGGGCCGGTCGTCGGTCGCGGCGGTCGCGCACGCTCGGCGGGAACGAGACGAGTTGGGTCATCGTGCCTTCGCCGCCCGTTCGGCCGCGGCTTCGGCGTCGACCTCGGCGGAGGTGTGCGCCGTGAGCCCGTGCTCCGTCTTCTCCCAGTAGTGCGGCTTGGTGATGAGCTGCCAGAGCGCCTTGTACGAGGAGATCGAGTGCAGGATCCAGTAGATCGGGTTCAACAGAGCCCACAGCGTCAGGTTGAAGGTGCCGCGTTTGTACGGCCCCATCATCGACAGGTAGACCATCACCGAGTTCCCGATGATGAAGTTGATCAGACAGATCCAGAGCAGCCACACCGGGAAGAACTGGCTCAGCACCTGAGCGGGGACCAGAATCGTGACGAGCGTCACGAGGTATAACGGGAGCACGCCGAGGAAGGTGGCCGGGGTCCCTCCGATCAGCAGCGCGAAGCTCAGGAACCGCCGTAGCCCGATCTCGCGGATGAGCTGCCGGGGCCGTCTCGCGTGCACGAGCGTCGTCTGCATGTAGCCCTTGATCCAGCGACTGCGCTGACGGATGAAGTTCGGGATCGAGGTGTTGGCCTCCTCCATCGTGGTCGAGTTGACCACCCCGACGCGGTAGCCGAGTGCACTCGCCCTAATGCCGAGGTCGGCATCCTCGGTCACGTTGTACGGGTCCCAGCCCCCCAGCTCGTTGAGCGCCGAGGTGCGGAAGTGGTTGGATGTGCCACCCAGCGGGATCGGAAGGTCCGCCGCATCCAGTCCGGCGAGCATGTAGTCGAACCAGTAGCTGTACTCGAGGGTGAACATGCGGGTGAGCACGTTCTCCGCGGCGTTGAAGTAGTTGAGAGAGGCCTGGATGCAGACCGTCTTCTCGCCGCCGCGCCTGAATGCCAGATAGGCCTTCTTGAGCTGGTCGGGGTCGGGCGTGTCCTCGGCGTCGTAGATGACCAGGTACTCGCCGGTCGCGAAGAACAGGCCAACGTTGCAGGCGCGCGGCTTCGTCTGCGGTGAGCCCTTCGGGATCGTGACAACGTGGAAGTTGGCGGGCGGGGACGCGGCGGCGAGGGCGTCGCGGGTGAGCGTGTCCTCCTCCTCGATCAGGATGAGCACCTCGAGTTTCTCCGCCGGCCAGTCGATCGAGCCGAGGTTCGCCACCAGCTGGCCGACGATGTTCGCCTCCCGGAAGACGGGAACGAGCACCGTGTAGATCGGCAGCTCGCTGTCGTCGAGGGCGGCGACCTGGTCGGCGGTGACCCGTTCGACGACGTCGTACTTGGCCCCGCGCATCGCGACGAGGTATTTGAACGCGGTGCCGGCGAGGAACACCAGACTGATCATCGTCATCAGGGTGATGATCACTCCGCTCGGCCAGAGCATGAGCGCGATCAGCGTGACCGCGAGCAGGGCGATGAATCCGTTGCGCTGGCTCGGCGAGACCACGACCCGCGCCGAGAGTGCCGGGTTCTGACGGAAGAGCTCGTTGGCCGCTTCATCCGCGATCTCGGACCGGAAGACGCGCAACGCCAGGTTGCGGATGTCCCAGGACGTCGCAACGCCGAACGTCACTGGAAGCCCGAGAGCACGTTCGATGCGGTCGTGGCGCTCCGCATCGGGGATCCGTGAAGTGGCGACCAGGATCGAGCCGTCGGGCAGGCGGCGCAGCGGCATCCAGTTCTCGGACACCATCAGCTGCCCCGACCAGCGGTGCATCAGCGCGGAATCATGCTTCGTTGATACGAGGTCGAGGACCGGCAGCCCCCAGGCACGCGCCATCACCGAACGCAGTGCGTCTGGCGTGACCATGCCCTGGCTCACCAGGATGTCGTCGATGTGGGAGCCTGTGCGCGCTTTGGCGGCGCGGGCGAATGCCAGGTCGTCCCGCGTAATGAGCCCCGACTCGAGAAGCAACTCCGCGAACGCGGCGCTCTGAGCCGAGGGCACCCCCACCTGTGCCATGTCCCCATCGTGCCCGAGCAGGGGTAGACAGGTAAGTCCCCAAGGAGGGGCCGCGGGCTCAAACGCTGCCGGCCGCCGTCCAGGCGCTCGCGTGGATGGTGAAGGGGGCCGCTGGCAGGCTTGCCTCGCACGCGGCGCGCAAATCCTCCTGTGCGGTGTCGCTCAGACCGCTGATGTACGCCCCGGGCGGGCCGACCCCGAACGTGAACGGTCGCCACCACTCGTCGAAGGTCTCGAACCGCAGGTGCACCGTCAGGGCCGTCGAGCGGATGTCGCGGAGTCCCGCCGCGCAGAACAGGTCCACAAGCTGCCCCTCGCGTACTCCGAGGAGATCCGACTCGTCGCCGACACCGGGATCCCGGGTTCGCACCACGCTCCAGAACGGCGAGAGAGCCCCGGTGCCGCCGCCGTGGTCCCACACGCACGCGGCGATCGTGCCGCCGGGCTTCGTGACGCGCGCCATCTCGGCGATGCCGGCGATCGGATCGGTCATGAACTGCACGACCAGTTCGGCGAGGGCGATATCGAAGGTGTCGTCGTCGAACGGGATGCTCTCGGCCGAGGCGAGTCGGATGTCGACGTCGGGCAGGCGGGAGCGCGCCGCGTCCACGAAGGGTGGGCTGGGGTCGAGTGCCGCGACGTGGTCCGGCCCGAGCCGCTGCACGAGCACGGCCGTGAGCGCTCCGGGGCCGCATCCGACGTCCAGCGCCCGCTGACCGGAGTCGACACCCGCGTAGTCGGCGAGTTCGATGGCCAGTTTCTCCGAGAAGCGGCCCATGAAGCGTCCGTATGCGTCGGCGCCGACGTCGAAACTCATGACCGCAATGTAGCGCGTGCCTTGGGCTCGTAGGCGAAGCGGATGTCGAGCGCGAAACGCGCCGACACGAGCGAGAGGGTCCAGCGATCCATCGTGAACAGATCGCGGGTCAGGATGAATCGGCGCTCGGCGGCTGGACGCGTCGCAAAGAGTGCCAGTGCATCGGTGGCCGTCGCGGCCAGGCGGAAGCGGACCACCTCGCGGCTCTCAGACGTCGCGGTGCGGGGCGTCGCGACCACGAATGACGCGAAGGATTCGCCGATGTCGTCGTCGTACTCGTCACACCACAGCACCTCGTAGCGGAACGAAAACTCGTCGAAAGAGGAAGTGATTCGCGCCGCCTTCACCTGGGATGTGAAGGCGGCACGAACCTGATGGTCGATTCGCGCGGCGATGCCGAACATGTCGTCGAGCCGGTTACTGAGACGGTTCCGCGAATACAACCACCCGAGCTGCGTGTGAGTGACGGTCGTGCGGACCAGGGTTTCCGTGTTCGTCACGTGTGCAGCTCCTTGTGCGGGGGATGCACTCTAGGAGTCGGGCACGGTGCGGAAAATACATCCCGCCTCAACGAAGTTGTGGCAGGTTCGGATCAGCTGTTGGCGTCGATCCAGATCGTCGCGTTGATGCGTGCCAGACGCTTCACGACGTCGGCACGGATCGTCTCGGCGCCGGGGTCGAAGGTGTAGAACGCCCGCACCCGGACTTCGTCGTGATGCAGTTCGCTCGGGCTGATACCCGTGGCGTCCAGCAGGTCGAGGGCCTCGACGACGAGCTCGTGGAGCCGTTCTGCGCGCGTCGACTCGTCGGCATCCTCGAATCCGGTCTTGTAGATCCCGTACATGAAGTCGTCGTCGGTGCGAGCCACCAGGGTTGGTGCGGCGAAGGGGACCAAATCGTCGATCGGATGCGGCGAGAGCACCGTGAGGCTGAAGCTCACCAGGGTCTGCTCGTCAACGGTCGGCACTCTTGGAGCATGCCAGGGCGCAGGTGGCCAGCGGCAGCCCTCAACACGGTGGCACTCGTAGGGGGTGGGCTGTTCGAATGGGCCGTTCGGGTGCTGTGTTCGATTGGGGTGTTCGGGGGCGCCGCGCCCGCCGCGCCCCCGAACAGAACCGCTCGGCTCAGAGTGCCGCCGCACCCGCCTCGGCGACTGTCTGGTCCTGGTCCCCGCCGCCTCCACTGACGCCGATCGCGCCGACGACGACACCATCGCGGCTCAGCGGGACGCCGCCGGCGAAGATCATGACCTTGCCGCCGTTGCTGGCGTGGATACCGAAGAACTGCTGCGTCGGCTGCGAGTTGTCGCCGAGATCCTTGGTTTGGATGTCGAAGGCTCGCGAGGTCCATGCCTTATTGATCGAGATGTCGATGCTGCCCATCCACGCCCCGTCCATGCGGACGTGCGCGATGAGGTTGCCACCGCCGTCGACCACGGCGATGTTCATCGGCTGACCGATCTCGGCGGCACGCTTCTCCGCCGCGGCGATGATGGTGCGGGCGTCTGCGAGGTTCAATGCTGACATTGTGGAGCTCCTTATCGGTATTGCTGTCGGTCGGGACGACGCGCCTCAGGCGGCGACGTAGCCATGGGGATTGAGCACGAACTTGGTGGCCGCGCCGGCATCGAACTCGGCATATCCGCGCGGCGCGTCCTCGAGCGGAATGGCCTGGGCGTTGACCGCCTTGGCAATCTGCACCTTGTCGTGCAGGATCGCCATCATCAGCTGCCTGTTGTACTTCATGACGGGGCACTGACCGGTCGTGAACGACAACGACTTCGCCCACCCGGTACCGAAGCTCATCGAGAGGGAACCGACCTTGGCCGCGTCGTCGACGGCGCCCGGATCCCCTGTCACGTACAGGCCGGGGATTCCGACGGCTCCGCCAGCCGCCGTGACGTCCATGAGCGAGTTGAGGACCGTCGCGGGCGATTCCTTGGCGTGGGCTCCCCCACCCTGGCTGCGCGCTTCGAAGCCCACGGCATCCACGGCGGAATCGACCTCGGGGACGCCGAGGATCTGCTCCAGCTGATCTTGGATCGATCCGGCGCCGACGTTGACGGTCTCGCATCCGAAGCTCCGCGCCTGGGCCAGTCGACCCTCGTTCAGGTCTCCCACGATGACGACTGCTGCCCCGAGAAGCTGGGCACCCGCCGCGGCGGCGAGCCCGACCGGGCCACCCCCCGCGATGTAGACGGTCGAGCCGACGGTGACCCCGGCCGTGACCGCACCATGAAAACCTGTCGGAAAGATGTCCGAGAGCATGGTCAGATCCATGATCTTCTCCAGCGCCTGATCGCGATCGGGGAACTTCAGGAGGTTCCAGTCGGCATACGGGACCAGCACGTACTCGGCTTGCCCACCGACCCATCCACCCATATCCACATAGCCGTACGCGCTCCCCGGTCGATCGGGATTGACGTTCAGGCAGATGCCCGTCTTGCCGACCTTGCAGTTCCGGCAGACCGCCAGCCGTGTCCGCGACGGTCGCCACCGGGATCGCCCGCTCTCGATACGATCCCGCCATGCCGAACATCCCGACCAACAGCTCAGACGGTCACCTGGCGGCGTTCACGGACTCCCTGGAGGGTTACGCGGCGGCGGCGGTCGAGCGCGCACTAGGCGCCCGCGTCGAGGCCCGGGACGTGCTCGGAGCCCCGCAGCGGACGGTAGACGCAGAGATCATCTACGCGGATGGGAGCACCGCCGCCCTGGAGGTCACGAGCGCCGAGACCCGCGACATCTGGCACCTCCGCAAGCTGGTCGAGGGCAAAGGCAGCACCTCCGCACCAGGGCGCCTCTCATGGTTCATCCGCCCGCAGACCGTGGACGAGCTGCACCAACTCGTGCGCATCCACGAAAGGGTCATCGAACTGTGCGAGGCCCACGGCGTCGACTGGCCGCTAAACCTGCCCGGGGAGGTCGTCATGGGCGACGCAGACCTCGAATGGATCGCGTGGAGCGCGCAGCTCCGTATGAGTGCCCACCCGCCCGGGGAGCGCGGGCCGCGCATCTACTGGGAGCAACGGATGGAGTCGGCCGTGTACAGCAGCGAGGCGGAGGTGATCGCCGAGGGTGTCGCGGCGGCTCTAAACGACGAGCTGATCGTCCGCCACCTCGACAAGCTGCTGAACGACCCGCATGACGAGCGACACCTGTTTCTCGTCATCGGCTCGACAGGGCTCAGCAACGCCGCCGCTTTCTCGCTGATAGAGCCCGCCGAGCTG
>JALYHS010000344.1 GCA_030776385.1 Actinomycetota bacterium | reverse complement strand
CGACAGGCCCGAACGTCTCATGTGCGAAGCACTCCATGGTGTCGGTGACGTCCGCGAAGACGGTCGGCTCGACGAAGTACGGTCCGAGGTCGGGACGCGCGCGCCCGCCGGCCAGGACGTTTGCGCCTTTCGACTCCGCGTCGGTGATATGCGCTACCACTCGTTCGAGTTGCGCGGCGGTCGCAAGCGAGCCGACGTCCGTCGAGTAGTCGAATGCCGGTCCGATGGTGAGCCCGCGAACCCGGTCCGCGAACGCCGGGATGAATCGGTCGGCAACACCTTTCAGCACGTAGACCCGTTCCATCGACACGCAGAGTTGACCTGCGGCCGAGAAGCAGGCGTACGCGGCGTCTGCGGCGGCCTTCACGGGATCCGCGTCGTCGAGCACGATCAGCGGGTTCTTGCCGCCGAGTTCCATGGACGAGTTGATCAGCCGATTCGCGGCACGTGCCGCGACCGAGCGGCCGGTCCCGGTCGAGCCGGTGAACGCGACGTAGTCGCTGGCGTCGACGACCGCGTTTCCGATGGTCGCGCCGTCACCGGCTACGACGCCCCAGAGCGCGGCGGGCACCCCGGCGTCGATGAATGCGCTCCGAGCCGCGAGGATCGTCAGCACGCCCTGGTTGTCTGCCTTCTGCACGATGCCGTTGCCGGCAGCGAGGGCGGGGGCGATGTCCATGATCGCGAGGCTGAGCGGATAGTTCCAGGGCGTGATGACACCGACGATGCCTTTGGGCATGAACCCGACCCGGGTCTGCATGACGACCGGGATGCCGGCCCGGCGCCGTCCGCCGCGGAGCACGCTGCGCGCGGCAAGGGCGTTGTACCGGGTGGCGCCCGCCGAGTTGAAGACCTCCTCGAAAGCCTGGCCGCGGGTCTTGCCGGTCTCGGTCTGCACGGCGTCCAGCAGGAGTTCGCGACGTTCGAGCAGCAGATCGTGCGCGCGCAGCAGCACGGCTCGGCGGTGGGCGAAGCCCGCCGCCCACCAGGAACGCTGCGCCACGCGGGCGGCGGCGGCGGCATCGGCGACGTCCTGGGTGGTACTCATCGGCAGCGCGTGCAGCACCTCGCCGGTGAACGGCGCGATCACGTTCAGGGTCTCGCCCGAGCTGGCGGTGAGGCCGCCGATCAGACTGCTTGCTTCGGCGCTGACGATCATGGATCCGGACATGGTCGGAGTCTATGTCTGTCGATACGATGCGGACATGTCGCCGCAGACCCCCACATCGCGTGCCCAGCCCCGCGAACTCCGTGCGGGCACCATCGCGCGCTATGCCGCCGGATCGATCGGTACCGGGGGCTTCGCCACACTGCCGGGCCTGGTGCTCGTCTACTTCCTGACGGACACGCTCGGGGTCGCCGCGATTGTCGCGGGCCTCCTGGTGACGGTGGCGAAGGTGTGGGACGTGATCATCGACCCCGTCATCGGCGCCCGCAGCGACCGGAGCCTGGCCCGCACCGGATCGCGACGTCGCTTCATGCTGCTGGGTGCGATCCTGCTTCCCGTCTTCTTCATCGTGACCTTCGCCGTGCCACCGGGGCTCGGGCCGGTCGGATCAGGCATCTGGGTCTTCCTCGCATTCGTGCTCGCCGCGACTGCGTTCAGCCTGTTCCAGGTGCCGTACATCGCCTTGCCCGCCGAGCTGGTCTCGGGCTACGACGCCCGAACGAGACTTCTGTCGGCGCGGGTGGTCGTGCTCACCTTCGCGATCCTGCTGTTCGGGGCCGGCGGACCGGCGCTCCGCAGCCTCGGCGGCTCGAACGATCACCTCGGCTACCTGCTGATGGCGATCGTCGCCGGTGTGGTTCTGGGTGCCGGACTGCTTGTCGCCTCGTTCGCCGCGAAGACGGGGCAGCCGACCGTCGACCACGCGGCGATCGGACTCGCCGAGACCTACCGACTCGGGGTCGCAGCCCTCCGCGGGAGCCGCGCCTTCCGCACCCTGCTCGCCACCTTCGTGCTGCAGGCGCTGGCGACCGGGATGATGCTCGCCGGCGCGCAGTACGTCGCCACCTGGGTGCTGCACGACAAGGCGGCGGTGACGTACCTGTTCATCGCCCTGATCGCGCCCGCGCTGCTCTGTGCGCCGCTGTGGGGCATCTTCGCGCGCCGGGTGGGCAAGGAGCGGGCGTTCGGCTTCGCCTCGGCGCTGTACGGGCTTGCTGCCCTCTCGCTGATCCTGCTGGCGTGGATCCCCGGGCCGTGGGTTTACGTCTCGGTGGGGCTCGCGGGGGCCGCATACGCCGGGATGCAGACACTCCCGCTGGCGATGCTGCCCGACGTGATCTCGCACGACGCCCGCACGAGCGGTGCCGGTCGGGCGGGAACGTTCGGCGGAGTCTGGACCGCGGGCGAGACCGCGGGAATCGCCCTCGGCACCACCGTGCTCACGATCGTCCTGGCGCTGACGGGGTACCACGAGTCGGTGGCAGGGCAGACCGTCACTCAGTCAGGGCTCGCCACCACCGGGATCGTGATGAGTTTCAGCATCGCGCCCGCCGTGATCATCGCGCTGAGCCTCCTGACGCTCGCGCGGTATCCATTGCGTCGTGGCGACATCGAGGAGCGCGCGGACATCTTGGAGCAGGCGGGCACCGTGGAGGAGGCGGGCACCGTGGAGCAGGCGGGCACCGTGGAGCAGGCGCTGTGAGCGCGTTCCACGGCGATCCTGCCGCGATCCTGGCGCGACTGGATGAGTTGCGCGCCCACGACGCCCCGACCCATGGCGGCCACGTGCTGAGCTATGTCTACGACTCCGGGCTGGCCGAGCTCGACGAACTCGCCGGTCGGGCTGTCGCGGCGATGCAGCCGGTGAATGGGCTCGACCCGACCACCTTCGGCTCGGTCGCCGTGCTCGAACGCGAACTCCTGGGCTTCGTGCGAGGCGTGCTGCACGCAGCCACGGATGTCGTCGGCACGGTCACCACGGGCGGCACGGAGAGCTGCCTGCTCGCCGTCAAGACGGCCCGCGACATCTGGGCGCTCGGCGCCTGGGCGATCGGGCATCCGGATGCTTCGCCCCGACTTCTCGCGCCGGTCACCGTGCACGCCGCCTTCCACAAGGCCGCGCACTATTTCGGTCTCGCGCTGGAGCTGGTGCCGGTGGCAGCCGACGGAACGGTGTCGGCCGATGAGTTGGCGGCACGGCTGGGGGAGGACGTCGCGCTCGTCGTCGTGTCGGCACCGTCGTACCCGTTCGCGACGCTCGATCCGGTTGTCGAGGTCGCCGCGGCCTGCGCCGCCAGGGGGATTCCGCTGCATGTGGACGCGTGCGTCGGCGGTTTGGTTCTCCCGTTCTGGCCCGCCGCCGACGGTGGGGAGTTGCCGCTCTGGGACTTCCGGGTGCCGGGCGTGACGAGCATGAGCGCCGACCTGCACAAGTTCGGCTACGCGCCGAAAGGCGTCTCGGTGGTGTTGCAGCGGCCGCGCGACCGGCAACGCGCCCAATACTTCGCCACGACGCGGTGGCCGGGGTATCCGGTGGTGAATCCCACCGTCCTGGGGTCCAAGTCGGCGGGCCCGCTCGCGGCCGCGTGGGCGATCGTGCAGGCGCTCGGCGTCGACGGATTCGCGCAGCTCGCGGCATCCATGGTCAGGTCGACGGCCGCAGTGGCCGCCCAGATCGCACGCATTGAGGGGCTGCGGATCGTCGGCACCCCGACCGGACCCCTGCTGGCGGTTGCGGCCGATGATGCGGTCGCCCCCGAGTTGCGGGTCGACCCCCACCACTGGGCGGACGCGGCCCGCGGCCTCGGCTGGGTGCTCCAGCTCCAGCCGGCCCTCGAGCAGGCAGACGGCTCGATGCTGCCGGCGACGACGCATCTCACGATCACCCCGGTGACCGAGCGCATCCTGCCGGATCTGCTGCCCGCCCTGGCATTCGCAGCGGACTCTGTGCGCGGCACGCCCCATGTCGACGCGCGACCCCTGCTCGGCGACCTGCCGCTCGAAGCCCTCGGAATGCTCGACTCCGATACCGCCTGGGCGCTGCTTCAGGGCTTCGGGATCGGCGCGGGCGACTCGCCGCTTCCCGACCAGATGGCGCCGCTGCTCGCTCTCATCGAAACCCTGCCTCCGCCGGTCGCGGAACGACTGCTGGTCGAGTTGCTGGCCCGGCTCGTGGAACCCCGGTAGGCGCGCTCATGGACCGGTACCGCGCTGCTCGACAGCGGCGCCGCTCCTCGACCAAATCAAGGACAAAACTGACCACGGCATCCGAAACCTCGAGATTTTCGGCCCGCGGAGCACGTTGGTCCTTGATTTGGTC
>JALYHS010000343.1 GCA_030776385.1 Actinomycetota bacterium | reverse complement strand
ACTTCAGTCCCGCCGCGTCCAGCATCGGCTTCGCCTGGGCCCAGCTGAGCCCGACGATCTGCGGCACCGCCACCGGCGCCGGGCCGTCCGAGATCTGCAAGGGGATCGTGTCGCGGGGTTTGACGATCCCGCTCGGAATCTGCGCAGCAATCACGCTCCCTTCGGGAACCGTATCGCTGTAGGCGTGATCACCGGATGCGGCTTTCAGCTTGACCGCGTCCAGTGCGGCTGACGCGTCGGTGAAAGTTTTGCCGGCGACATCCGGAATTGCGCCGGCCGACACCACGATCGTCAGCGACTGCTTCTGGCCATAGCTCGGTGCACCGATCAGGTTCGTGGTGCCGTCGGCGGCGAGGACGGAAATGACAGTCCCGATCGGAACCTTCGCATCGAACTGGGTGACCGTCGGCTTCTCGTTCCACGGAGCGGCCTTGACGATGGCTTCGGCTGCCGCGACTGACATGCCCTGAGTAATGGTGAACGCGATCGGCTTGGGGCCGCTGGAGATCAGCAAGGTGACGGTCCCGCCCTTGGTCACCTGGGAGCCGAGTGGCGGATCGGTTTCCGCCACGGCCTTCGCCGCCACGGTGGTCGAGTCAACGGTCCCGTTCGTCGGATTCACCTTCAGGCCGAGCTTGGTGAGCGCGCTCGTGGCGTCGACGGGCGACATCCCGGAGATCGAGTTCGGGACGGTTACGCGCGAGCCGGGGCCAGCACCGAAATACCAGCCCGCGGCGCCCGCGGTAGCCGCAAGCAGGAGGATGACGAGGAACAGAGCCAGCCCGCGCCCGCGCCGCTTCTGCGAGACCTTGGTGAGGGCGGCGGTCGAATCCGAGACGGCGGAGGCCTTCATCGGGGTGCGCGCCGCGATGATCTGCGTCTCGTCGGTGGCCTGGCGGGGGGTGATCGGCGTGAAGCGCTCGGTCGCCGCGGGGAGCACCATCGTGCGCTGCGATGTGGTCGAACCGGTCGGCAGGGCGGTGCGGAGCAGCGACTCGGTGTCATGCAGCTGGTCGAGCATCGCGCGGGCATCGCGGGGACGCTGCTCGGGATCGCGCGCCGTCGCCCACACGACCAGCTCGTCGAGCTCGGCCGGGACCTTCGAGTTCTTGCCGCTCGGCGCGGGCACCGTGTCGTTGGCGTGCTGGTAGGCGATCTGCATCGGCTGCTCGCCCTTGAACGGCTGCTCGCCGGTGAGCATCTCGAACATCATGATGCCGACGGCGTAGATGTCGCTGCGGGTGTCGGCGACGCCACGGGTGATCAGCTCGGGGGAGAGGTAGGCGATCGTCCCGAGCAGCGCCGCGCCGGTGGCCGTGTTCGCGGATGCCGCCCGCGCGAGTCCGAAGTCGCCGATCTTGATGCGGCCGTCGTCGGCGAGGAGCACGTTCTCGGGCTTCAGATCCCGGTGGACGATGCCCGCCTTGTGCGCTGCCGCCAGTCCCGACAGAACCGCCTCGGTGATGTCGATAGTCTGCTGGCTCGTCAGGGAGCCGTACTCCTGAAGTAGATCTCGCAGCGTGATGCCGGGGAGGTACTCCATCACCAGGTAGGCGCTGTCGGCATCCTGACCCTGATCGAAGACGTTGACGACGTTCGGATGTGCCAGTCGGGCGGCCGACCGGGCCTCCTGGATGAAACGCTGCTTGAACTGGCTGTCATCGGCGAGGTGGCCGTGCATGACCTTGACCGCGACCCGCCGTTCCAACCGGAGGTCGGTCGCGAGGTACACGGTGGCCATGCCACCGCGGGCGATTCGTGAGCGCACCTGATAGCGACCGTCGATGAGACGGCCGATCATCGGATCAGTGGTGTTGACACTCACCGTTCGAGTGTAGGCAGAGGCCTCCTGAAGACCCGAGTGCCACACGGTGAAGAGACCCTCAGATTGCGGGCTCAGCGATACTGGGCGAGCCAGGACCAGGCGCTGGTCTCCCAGTTGGCGTAGGCGTCGGGGTAGGCCGAGACTTGAACCGCCTGGGCTGCTGCCGCCACGGACATCCCCTGCCAGCCCGGGACGTCCAGCAGACCGCGCGTCCTGCCCGTGTTGGGATTGCTCGGGCCGCCGTAGAACAGCCGCGCCGCGTAGTCGACGTTTAGAAGCTGTGCGGTGCTGCCCCAGCCCGTGCTCGGACGCTGCTGGAAGATCCCGACCGAATCCCGGTCTCCGTAGTCGATGTTGCGCATTCCCGACTCCTGGGCCGCCGCAGCCAGAGCGATGACGATTCCGCGGTCAGGAACGCCAAGCCGCCGGCCGACCTGGATGATGATCCTCGCGTTCGCGGCCATCTCGTCGGTGATCGGGGTGGCGGAGGTTCCCGCGGGGGCGGTGGCGGCGCCCGGAATGACGAGGGTGCGGCCGGCGTAGATGAGGCTCGACGCGCTCAGACCGTTGGCAGACAGGATGGCCGAGACAGCCACGCCAGTGCTTGTCGCGATCGAGGAGATGGTGTCGCCGGAGCGGATCGTGTACCTGGTGGATGCCGCGGGGGCGGCCGGGGTCGGGGCCGCGGCGGGTGCCACCGGGGTGACAGACGAGACGGTCTGGATCGCGAGAGGAGTCGAGCCTGCCGCCGGGATGGTGATGGTCTGCCCGCCATAGATGATGCTCGACCAGCCGAGTCCGTTGGCCGCGAGCAACGCCTGGGTCGAGAGTCCGAAGCGGGCCGCGATCTTGCTGATCGTGTCGCCCCGTTGGATCATGTAACGGCCCGCAGTCGTGGCAGCACGGGGAGCCCCGGCCGACGCCGCGGGCGTCGCGGGAGCAGCTGGAGCGGCGGGAGCTGCGACGGGCGCCGCGAGTTTCAGGACCTGGCCCGGGAAGATCAACGACTTCCAACTCAGCCCGTTGGCGGCAAGAACCGACGCGGTCGACAGCCCGTAGCGGCCGGCGATGGACGAAACGGTGTCCCCCGCGGTGACCGTGTATGAGAGGGGAGCCGCAGCCGTCGATGTGACTGAGGCGCTCTTGGCGGCACTCGTCTTGACGGCGGTGGTGATGATCTCGCGCAGCGACTTCGCGAGCTCGGTCTTGGCTTTGACGGGGCGCTTCGTGGCAGCGGATGCTGACTCCAGCGGCCCGGTGAGGTTCATGCTGACGGTCATGGCGCCTGCCAGCACGATCGGCACTGTCGCCATGACACCCTTGCCCATCCGGGTGGAGCGGAACGCGTGGCTGGCGAAAGCGCCTCGCTCCGTCCTGTCGTTCACGGTGCTGCCTTTCCCCCGCCCGCGGGATTGTCGTCCACGACTCACGCTGTCACAGAAGATTAACAGAGTCAATCACCGTGACCCGTGTTGCCTGAGTTAACACGTTCGTAACACAGGAGGGGTCGGACGCGTCGCCGTCGGACGTGGCACTCTAGGAAGGTGAGCGACTCCGCCGGCCCGACGTGGCTGACCATCCCCGATCTCGTCGAGCTGATGGGCCTGCCGCAGAGCAAGGTGCGCCGCCTCATCGAGGACCGCGCTCTGCTGGCATCCCGAGTCGAGGGGGTGACCAAGGTCCCCGCCGCGTTCATCGCGGGAACTGAACCGTTGGGCGACCTCCGAGGCACCATCGTGGTCCTCGGCGATGCCGGGTTCAGTGACGAGGAAGCGATCCATTGGTTGCTGACCGAGGAGGACAGCCTGGGCGTCCCCCCGGTCGACGCGCTGAAGGCGGGGCGCAAGGCCGAGGTGCGTCGAGTGGCTCAAGCGCTCGGGTTCTGAGCGTCCCGCAGCAGAATTCCGACGCGTCCCTCTTCTGACGCGCAGGCGATTGAGGGGCAGATCCGCGCAGACCTCAGCTCTCGCGACGGGTGACCGCGTCGGCAAGAGCGCCGAGCTGGTCCCGCGCGGAGCGGGTGAGCGGAGCATCCGTCAGTGCCGCCGTCGCGATGCCGACGTTGTGGGCGATGATCTTCTCCACCTGCTCCACCGCGCCGCTGTCGCGGACCGCGTTCTGCAGCATCCGGATCTGCTGATCATCGAGATCGTCCTCGCCGAGCAGTTCGTCGAAGAGTCGGCCCGACCCGCCGGGCAGCTTCTGGCGCGCGAGCGTGACCAACACGGTGCGCTTGCCCTCGCGGAGGTCGTCGCCCGCTGGTTTCCCCGTTACGGCCGGATCGCCAAAGACGCCGAGGAGGTCGTCGCGGAGCTGAAAGGCTACGCCGAGCGGCAGTCCAAAGGCTCGCAGCGCGGCAAGCTGGGGGAGCGAGGCGTCGGCTAGCGATGCGCCGATCGCCAGGGGCGCCTCCACGCTGTACTTCGCCGACTTGTAGATGATCACGCGGTGGGCCCGGGGGAGCAGTTCGGTCTCGGGTCTACTGCGCCACGAGGTCTCCTCGAGCATGTCGAGGTACTGGCCGACCGTCACCTCGGTCCGCATCTTGGCGAACTCGTCGCGGGCGGCAGTGGCGGCATCAGGATGCTGCAGCGCGCGCGTTCCCGCATCGAAGAGCTCGTCGCTCCACGCGAGCAGCAGATCACCGACGAGCAGCGCGCTGGCCTCGCCGTATTGACCCGCGGAACCGGACCAGCCCTGCTCACGGTGCCATGCCTCGAAGCGCTTGTGCACGCTCGGCTTACCGCGGCGCAGGTCGGAGTTGTCCATGATGTCGTCGTGCACCAGCGCGGCCGCATGGAACATCTCGAGCGACGACGCGACGGAGATCACGGCGTCGAGGCCGGGACCGTCTCCCTCGTGGAGCTCATCGAGTTCGGTCGCGAATCCGGAGACGGAACGCCAACCCCAGTAGCAGAACAGGGCGCGGAATCGCTTGCCTCCGGCGAGCAGACTCCGCGTCGCATCCTCGAGGACGCCGAGGTCGGGGGAGATCTGCGCCAGGGCGCCACAGTGCACGTCGAGGAACTCGTCGAGCCGCAACTGGACGAGATCGACTAAGCGCGTACTCCCAGCCACGCTCCTATGCTATCGGCGGGATCGAGGCCTAGAATGATGCCAGATCAACGAGTCGGCGACAAAGGATGCGCCAGACCGTGAGGGAGCCGGAAATGCCGCTTTCTGAACAGGAGCAGCGCCTCCTCGATGAGATGGAGCGCAGCCTCTACCACAACGACGCGGACGACGTCACCACCGTCGGCGCGCGCAGAGGTCGCCCGAATTACACCGCCCTGGTACTCGGCGTGCTCGCCGGTGGCCTGGGACTCGTTCTTCTGGTGGTTGGCGTGAGTATCCGCCAGCCCGTGGTCGGCATCCTCGGGTTCGCCATTATGTTCGCGGGCGCCCTCGTCGCGATCGCGCCCCCGCGTCGCCTCACGGTTCCGACCGGCGCCCCGGGCGCGGCATCTCCCAAGGCGCGACACGGATTCATGGACTCGCTCAACGAGCGGTGGGAACGCCGCAACGACGAGCACGAGAGCTAAGGCTCCGTACTCCACTTCTCTCCCCGAAGGGG
>JALYHS010000342.1 GCA_030776385.1 Actinomycetota bacterium | reverse complement strand
CGTCAAGCGTTGGCGGTCGCGGGTCTCGGTCCCGACGGCACTGCTCTCACTCCGGCAAGCGGCACGGTTCGGAGTGGCTCTCCTCGTTCCCGGCGACCCGGACTGGCCGAGCGGCGTCGACGAACTGGGGGATCACGCGCCGTACGCCCTCTGGGCGCGTGGCGACCGGACGCTCCTCGGCAGACTCGAGCGCTCGATCGCCATCGTGGGGGCGCGAGCGGCGACCGGCTACGGCGAGCACGTCACGGTCGAAGCATCCGCCGGACTCGTGGATCGCGGTTTCACGATCGTCTCGGGTGCGGCATACGGAATCGACGGAATCGCTCATCGCGCGGCGCTCGCGAGCTCGGGTGCGACGGTCGCGTTCCTTGCCGGGGGAGTCGACCGCTTCTATCCCGCCGGGCATGAAGCGCTTCTGACGCGCATCGTCGAACGGGGCGTTGTGGTCTCCGAGGTTCCGTGCGGCACCGCACCGACGAAATGGCGGTTCCTGCAGCGGAACAGACTCATTGCTGCGGCCAGCCGGGCGACGGTCGTCGTGGAGGCCGGATGGCGCTCCGGCTCGCTGAACACGGCGCATCACGCTGCCGCGCTCGGTCGACCGATCGGGGCGGTGCCAGGCCCGGTGACGAGTGCGGCATCCGCTGGATGCCACCGGCTCCTCCGGGATGTGACCGCGATCTGCGTCACCGGTCCCGAGGAGATGGCCGAACTGGTTCCGATCGGGTTTGCAACACCGCAGGCGATCCCGCCGACCGATGTCGATGCGACCGGGGCTCACTCCAATGAAGCATCCGCATCCGCATCCAGACCCGCATCCGCGAACGCCGTCCCGATCTCGTCAAGGAACGACCCGACCGGAACCAGGACGCGCCTGCTCGACGCCCTCAGCGAGCGTTCCGGGCGACAGGTCAGCAAGATCGCCGAGCTCTCGGGCCTCGCAGCCGACCGCGTCAGGGCAGAACTCGGACTGCTCGAGCTCGAGGGAATCGTGCACGAGTTGCCCGGCGGCTGGCAGAAGTTCACGGTAAAGCAGCTGAAGGCGAAGCGCGGCTAGGGCGCGTCTGCAGCTCGACGTGTCGAGGGGGGCCCGAGACGCTCAGGCCACCGGCACGAGCGGATGAATCGCCGGTGCCGCGGCGAGGTGGTCACTCGCGATCGTCAGTGCCTGCCCGATGTGCGGGGTCTGCATGTGTGCATCGAGGTCGGCCTGCGACGCCCACTTCTCGATGGTGATGAAAACGGCCGGATCGGCGGCCGAGCGGTACAGCGCGTACGCGACATTGCCGGGCTCGGCCTGTGTGGGGGCGACGAGACCTTCGAGCGCGTCCTGCACGACCTGCTCGGAACCGGGCTTGGCGGTCAGCACGGCGACAACGTTCAACTCAGACATGGCTTCCTCGTTCCTGCCGTCGGCCCTGACGGCTGGGGCGAGGCTAACACCGTGTTCTGTGCGCGTCACCTGCCCCGACTAAAGTGCGCACCATGATCCAACTCGGTCAGTACGCGCCCGCGACCCACACGATCGCCCACGTCAGCGACACCCACTATCTGGGCGGCAAACGTCCGCTGTACGGGACCGTGGACACCGACCGCACGCTGGCCCGAGCGCTCGAGCAGTTGGAGCGCTCCGGCACGAACCCGAGCGCGATCGTCATCACCGGCGACCTCGCCGATCTGGGCGAACCGGAGGCGTACGAGCGCCTGAAGGGCGAGTTCGAGCCGGTCGCGGCGCGCATGGGTTCCACGATCATCTGGGTGATGGGCAATCACGACGAGCGCGCTCCGTTCGCGTCGATCCTGTTCGGCGAGGAGCCGAACGATGTCCCGCAGGATCGCGTCTACGACATCGATGGCCTCCGCATCATCGCGCTCGACAGCTCGGTGCCCGGCTATCACCACGGCGAGCTCACGGATGCCCAGCTCTCCTGGCTCGAAGGTGTGCTCTCCGTCCCGGCGGCGCACGGCACCGTGCTCGCGCTGCACCATCCGCCCATCCCAACGCCGATCGAGATCATGGCGATCATCGAGCTGCAGGATCAGCAGAAGTTCGCGGATGTCATCCGGGGTACCGACGTGCGCGGCATCCTGGCCGGTCACCTGCACTACTCGACCTTCGGCTCCTTCGCGGGTGTGCCCGTGTCTGTGGCCTCCGCGACCTGCTACACGATCGACCCCAGTGCAGAACCCGACATGCTCCTGGGGGTGGACGGCGGCCAGTCGATCAATTTGGTGAATATCCACCCCGGCAGTGTCGTGCACTCGATCGTGCCGATCGGCGCCTTCCCGCAGGTCGCCGGTTTCTCGGGCGTGGTCCTCGAGAAGCTCGCCAGCATGTCTGCCCACGAGAGACGCGAGGCCTTCTCGAGCAAGACCTCGACCTTCAGCGTTGCGGAGGCGGAGGCGTCGGCTCGAAGGGGATGACCGCAACGTCGAGTCCTCGGTGCGACCCGCGCGCCGAACTCCCTCCCCGCCGCGCGGGGGCGACCATAGCCGCATGGAGTTGCGTACAGCCGTCGAGGCCTTCGCCCGTCATCTGACGGCGGATCGCGGCTTCAGCGAGCACACCGTCCGCGCATACCGGGGCGACCTGGCCGATCTGACTGGGTTCGTCGAACAGCGGGGCGCCGCGGCATCCGACGCCCCGGATCCCGTGGATGTGCGCGAACTCGACCTCGAGACACTGCGCGACTGGCTCTGGCGCGGAAGCGGTGCCGGTCTCGCCAAGTCCACGCTGGCGCGTCGCTCGGCCGCGGTGCGCGCGTTCACCCGCTGGCTGGTCACGACCGGGGAGGCCTCCTCGGATGCCGCGGCGCGCCTGAAAGCCCCGCGCCCCGACCAGCACCTTCCGCGTGTCCTGACTCGCGGTCAGATGTCGACCATCTTCGACGGTCTGGCGTCCCGGGCATCCACCAGAGACCCTGCCGCGCTCCGCGACCAGGCCATCGTCGAACTGCTCTACGCGTCGGCGATGCGGGTCAGCGAGCTCACCGGGTTGCGGATCCCCGACCTCGACCGCGCGCGGCGCACCGCCCGCGTGCTCGGAAAGGGCGGCAAGGAGCGCGTGGTGCCGTTCGGCGTGCCGGCGTCGAAGGCGATCGAGCTGTACCTCGCCGAGGGGCGACCTCCGCTGCAGGCCGGACACCCCGAGACGGGAGCCCTCTTCCTGAACCTGCGGGGAGCCCCGATGAACACCCGCTCAATCTACGAGCTCGTCGCCGGCATCCTGCACGAGGTACCCGGATCGGGTCCGAGCGGACCGCACGCGTTCCGCCACACGGCAGCGACTCACCTGCTCGACGGAGGAGCTGACCTCCGCGCGGTGCAGGAGATCCTCGGGCACGCCAGCCTCTCGACTACGCAGATCTACACGCATGTCTCGGCCGAGAGACTGAAGCAGAGCTACGCGAGCGCGCATCCTCGCGCATGAAAACTCGCTGAAAGAGGATCGCGAAAAGCGATCCTCGCGGTTTTCATAGCGTGAGCAACCGAGCAACCGAGCATCCGGCGTCGACTGTCCGCTGAGCAGCCCTCTGTGACTCACCACCTCCCTCACTCCGCGCTCTTCCCTTCACCCCGACGGCAACAGCACCGACCACGGCACACCACCGAGGAACAGCAACGGATTCACGTACGCCCCGTCGATCCGAGCCCCGAGGTGCAGGCATGGCGAGGTGCAGTGCCCGGGCAGAAGCGTGCCGATGACTTCTCCGCGGGTGACTGGATCTCCGGCGCTGAGCGCACTCGAAACGGGTTCGAAGCTGGACAGCACCCCCCGGTCGTGAGCGATCGACACGACAGGTCGATCCACCACGACACCGACGAAGTGCACGACCCCGTCGTCGGGTGCGATTACGGACGTTCCGGCCTCCGCCCGGATGTCGATACCACGGTGCCCCGCGGCGTAGGGGGTGGGCGGCGCGAGGTATGGCCGGGCGATTGGATGCGGACCGACCACCGGCCAGCTCCAAGAACCGTGGATCGCGTGCGGGACGTTGGCATGGCCCCGGGCGACGGGCCCCCGCGTCGCGCCGGCGGTGAGGGTGCCACCGAGGGGGAGCGCGACGAGGAGCGCGACGAGAATCGCGCGGGAGAGCATCCGGGGCCACATGAGGGTCAGGTTGGCATCCGACGTCCGCGGGCCGAGGAAGAACCCGAACAACTGTGGAGAACCCGCACGGCCGCCTGCTCTGTGGACAACCCTTCGCGCCGGTCGACTGCTACACTGATCGATGCGCTCCGCTTCGGCGGGGCGACTACGCGTGCCCACGCGACGAGAGCCGAGTCCGCTCACACCAGAGACTCGGCGAGCGACGCGGCACCGGCCTCCACCTCCTTCAGTCACCACGGGATCCGCAAGCGGAAATCGTGCAAGTGGATGTGCGCCCGGGCACCAGGGATCGCCGACCATCCGGTCGCGCGGCGAACAACTGAGAACCGCGAGCGAACGCTCGCCCAACCGCGTGCGCCTGAACGCCCACGCCAGAAAAGGAACACGACCATGGCCGTCGTCACCATTCGCCAGCTGCTCGACAGCGGCGTCCACTTCGGACACCAGACCCGCCGCTGGAACCCGAAGATGAAGCGATTCATCCTGACCGAGCGATCGGGCAGCCACATCATCGACCTCCAGCAGTCGCTGAAGCACATCGACACCACCTACGACTACGTCAAGGAGACGGTCGCCCACGGCGGCACCATCCTCTTCGTCGGCACCAAGAAGCAGGCGCAGGAGGCCATCGCCGAGCAGGCGACCCGTGTCGGCCAGCCTTTCGTCAACCAGCGTTGGCTCGGTGGTCTGCTCACCAACTTCCAGACCGTCTCCAAGCGCCTCGCGCGCATGAAGGAGCTCGAGGAGATCGACTTCGACGATACGAGCAAGGGCTTCACCAAGAAGGAACTGCTCATTCAGAAGCGGGAGCTCGTCAAGCTCCACAAGACCCTGGGCGGGATCCGCAACCTGACCAAGACGCCGTCGGCCATCTGGGTCGTCGACGCCAAGCGCGAGCACCTGGCGGTCAACGAGGCCACGAAGCTCGGCATCCCGGTCATCGGCATTCTCGACACGAACGCCGATCCCGACGAGCTCCAGTACCCGATCCCGGGCAACGATGACGCGATCCGCTCGGTTGGCCTGCTCACCCGCATCATCGCCGACGCTGTTGCCGAAGGCCTGATCCAGCGCCACGCCAAGCCCGAAGAGGCCGGCAACGTCAGTGCCGTCGAACCGCTCGCCGACTGGGAGCTCGAGCTCCTGCAGGCCGATGCGGCCCCGCAGAGCACCGCCGAGCGCATCGAGGCCGTCGATCAGACCGACGAGACCCCGGTGGAGAAGGCCGCTGACATCGCCGAGATCATCGAAGCCGCGGTCCCCGTCGAGGAGAACGACGCGGATGCCGTGGTTGCCGAGCACGAAGCGGCAGCCGACCCGACGGTCGTCCCGCACCACGCGCCCGAGACCGACGAGGAGACCGAGGCTCGCATCGAGGCCGAGGAGGCCACTCCGGCGGTCGAGCTCGTCGAAACCACCGACGCCAAGCCGACCGACGCCAAGCCGACCGACGCTGAGCCGACCGACGCTGAGCCCACGAACGAGGCCGCAGCCGCCCCCAGGGCCGCGGCGAAGAAGCCGGCGGCAGCCAAGCCCGCCGCCAAGTAATCCGCTCCTCACCGAGCACATCACCCCGATCCAGTAAGGAACAGATCCATGGCCAATTTCAGCCTGGAAGACGTCAAGACCCTGCGCGAGCGCCTGGGTACCGGAATGGTCGACACGAAGAACGCCCTGGTCGAGGCCGACGGCGACATCGAGAAGGCCGTCGAGATCCTCCGCCTCAAGGGCGCGAAGGGCAACGCGAAGCGGGCTGACCGCTCCACCGCCGAGGGCCTCGTCTCCGTCGTCGAGAGCGCCACCGCCGTGACGATGTTCGAGCTCGCCTGCGAGACCGACTTCGTCGCCAAGAATGAGAAGTTCATCGCGCTGGCCGCCAGCATCGCCCAGGCCCTCGCCGACTCGGGAGCCGAGACGGTGGATGCCGCCCTGGCTACGAAGGCGGAGTCCGGCACGGTCGCGTCCCTCATCGAGGAGCGGGCTGCCACGCTCGGCGAGAAGGTGGAACTGCGTCGCATCGTGCGTCTCAGCGGCGACCACTACGCCGTCTACCTGCACCGCACCAACAAGGACCTGCCGCCGCAGATCGGTGTCGTCGTCGCCTACCGAGGTGACGACGCGGAGACCGCCCGCAGCATCGCCCAGCACATCTCGTTCGCCGACCCGGTGTACCTGTCGCGCGACGACGTCCCGCCGGCGGAGGTCGAGAACGAGCGCCGCATCGTGGAGCAGATCAGCCGCGAGGAGGGCAAGCCGGAGGCGGCTCTGCCCAAGATCGTCGAGGGTCGCGTCGGTGCCTTCTTCAAGCAGGTCGCCCTGCTCGAGCAGGACTACGCCCGCGACAACAAGCAGAGCGTCGCCAAGGTCGTCGCCGACTCGAAGCTGACGATCAACGGCTTCGCCCGGTTCAAGGTCGGCGCTTAAGCTTCCAGTAATTCGTCAAGGGCCCTCGAGCAATGCTCGGGGGCCCTTTCCGTGTCTCGCGTGCCGATACCCCCATCGCGCCGAGGGGTG
>JALYHS010000341.1 GCA_030776385.1 Actinomycetota bacterium | reverse complement strand
CACGCACGCCGATCGGCAAGCTGCTCGGCGGCCTGTCGACGCTGAGCGCCGCGGAGCTCGGAGGCGTCGCGATCGCGGGCGCCCTGCAGAAGGCGGGGGTCGCCGGCTCCGACGTCGACTACGTGATCCTCGGCCAGGTGCTGACCGCGGGCGCGGGGCAGCTGCCCACACGGCAGGCGGCGGTGGCGGGAGGCATCCCGATGGGGGTTCCGTCGACGACCGTGAGCAAGGTGTGCCTGTCGGGCATTCAGGCGATCATCATGGCCGACCAGTTCATCCGCTCGGGCGATGCGACGACCGTCGTCGCAGGCGGCCAGGAGTCGATGTCGCAGGCACCGCACCTGCTGAAGGGCTCCCGACTCGGGACCAAGTTCGGGCCCATCACGATGGTCGATCACATGGCCATCGACGGCCTCGAGGACGCCTTCACCAGCGAGGCGATGGGGCTGCTGACCGAGACAGTGAATGACCGGGCGCCGCTGAGCCGGGCCTCGCAGGATGCTTTTGCGGCGGCCTCGCATCAGCGTGCCGCCGCCGCGTGGGATGCCGGCCAGTTCGCCGAGGAGGTCGTCCCGGTCGCGGTGCCGCAGCGACGGGGCGAGCCGGTGGTGGTGTCGCGTGACGAGGGGATTCGGCCGGATACGACAGTCGAGTCGCTGGCGAAGTTGCCGGGTGCGTTCCGCTCCGAAGGCACGGTGACGGCGGGCAACGCGTCACCGATCTCGGATGGTGCGTGTGCGATGGTCGTCATGGATCGTGCCCACGCGGAGTCCCTGGGCCTCAGTTGGCTCGCCGAGATCGGCGCCCATGGGATGGTCGCCGGCCCGGACTCGTCGCTCCAGTCCCAACCCGCGAACGCGATCTCGGCCGCCTGCGCGCGCGAGGGGATCACTCCCGCCGACCTCGACCTGATCGAGATCAACGAGGCATTCGCGGCGGTCGGCCTCGCCTCGACCGCGGAGCTCGGAGTCGACCCCGCCCGCGTTAACGTGAGCGGCGGGGCGATCGCGGTCGGACATCCGATTGGAATGTCGGGCGCCCGGCTCGTGCTGCACCTCGCCCTCGAGCTGAAGCGGCGCGGCGGTGGCATCGGTGCGGCAGCGCTGTGCGGCGGCGGCGGTCAGGGCGATGCGCTGATCATCCGCGTCCCGAATGTCTGAGCCGTCATCTCGAGATGGCGATCGCGCGACTACGCGGACGGCTTGATGATGCCGTTCACGATCAGGCTCGCCAGGTCGGCGTAGGCCTCCGCGTCGCTCAGCCCCGTGTTGCGCGCGACGGCCCGCTGCTGGATGCGCACCATCACCGAGCTGACCACCTCGGCGATGAACGCGGTCGGCACGTCGCGGAACGCCTGGTTCTCGATGCCGTCCAGGATGAGCTGTTTCACCCGCTCCGCCGCGATCGCGGTGTTCCGCTCGTAGATCTCGCGAGTGGGCGGGAAGCCGGCCACGTCATCCATGAACTGCGCGGATGCCGGACGCAGCTCGTCCGCGACGGCAAGCAGGTAGACCTCGATGCGCCGCACGCGGTCGGATTCCTCGGCCACCCGCTGCTCGACGCGCTCCGCCGCGCGGCGGAAGAACGCGACCACCACCGCACGGATCAGCTGCTCGCGCGTACCGGCGAGCGCATAGATGGTCGACTTCGAGCAGCGCAGAACGATCGCGGCCTGCTCGAGCGTGTAGCTCGCGAAACCGCGCTCCAGCGTCAGGTCGATGAGTCGCTCGAAGACCTCGGTCTGACGCGCGCTGCGGGTCGGGCTGCTCTGCTCGACCGCGAAGGAGGCGACGGGGCCCGCGATGGTCATGCGCAACCTTAACGCGCGGAGCGCCTCTGTCCCGAACCCAACTCGACGTCGTCCCTGGCCCCGCGCGCGGGCGGCGGGGTGAGTCCGCGGCTGATGACGAGGCGCTGGATCTGGTTGGTGCCTTCGAAGATCTGCATGATCTTCGCCTCGCGCATGTAACGCTCGACGGGGAAGTCGGTGGTGTAGCCGTAACCGCCGAAGACCTGCACGGCATCGGTGGTGACCTGCATGGCGTTGTCGGTGGCCACGAGCTTGGCCACGCTGGCCTGGGTGCCGAACCGTCGGCCGGCGTCGCGCCGGCGGGCGGCGTCGAGCACGGTCGCCCGGGCCGAGCC
>JALYHS010000340.1 GCA_030776385.1 Actinomycetota bacterium | reverse complement strand
GTTCACCCGTCCACGATGTCCTGAGACATCACAAGGTGCCCCTGGAGAGACTCGAACTCCCAACCGTTTCCTTAGGACGGAACTGCTCTTCCATTGAGCTACAGAGGCTGACTGGCTGATTCTACTGAAGGCCTCGCCATCGACCGGCCTGCGAACTGGACAGGAAGGTCGCGAGCCAGCGAAAAGTCGCCGACGGAAGCCGAGCAATGTCAGTGGCCTCAAGGAACGTCGAAGGCACATACCCAACACAGCTACATGAACACTTAGCGAGTGCATAAGTGACCACACTTGGATACCCTAGGGATGTGAGCGACTCGCTGACCATCAACCCGGGCCGACTGTCCGACGACGACTGGGCGGTTATTCGCGCCTTCGTCGAGACAGCAAACCGGGAAGGTTCCGCCGTGAAGCTCCAGACCCGCGAGGTGTACCTGACGCCTGCCCAGGTGGCGAAGCGTCTGAGCATGTCGCGGAGCACTGTGCTGCGCCGGATCGCCAGTGGCGACTTGAAGGCGGTGAAGGTCGGGACGCATCACAAGGTCTCTTTCACCGACTTCAAGCGGTTCAGTGACGAGATCCTCCGCCGGATGGCCGAAGCGACTGCTCCGGACATCGAGGTGGAGCTCTTCAGTGACTGACACGACGTGCTTCCTCGACGCGAACGTCGTCGCCGCACCCGTCACACGCACGTTGTTCATTGCTGGTGCCCGGGAAGATGGACTAGTCGTGCAATGGTCAGCACAGGTCGAAGAGGAGGCCGATCGGCACTCGCGGGCTGGCGCAACGCTCCCGTCGGATGTGCGTCGAACCCTGCTCAGCGCTGAGCTGTCACCGTCTGCCCTGAGCACGGCGGGTCTGGTGACAAAGTCGCTCGCTGACCGTCAGGTCCTCGCCGACGCGATCCTTGCCGAGGCGAAATATCTGATCACGGTCGACGTAGACGACTTCGCGATCGAGGATCTCAAGTCGAATGGGATGAGCGCAGCGAACCCCGACTACTTCATGGCCTTGCGATGTAGCGAGGCGGCTTATCGAGCCGGCGTCGCTCTGCTGTCGATCGGTATGTCGAATCCACCCCGAAGCAGAAGTGACGTGCACCGCATGCTCGGCCGCCGGCATCCCCGGCTCACAGACCAGTTCGCACACGTCTTCGATGCATTTCCCGTCGACGCAGACCTGGATCAACCGACGGTCATCTTCCGCGGGGCCATCTGTGTGCGATGCGAGAAACCGCTGGAAACAGACGACGAAACTCCGCGTCGGCCTCTGCACCGAGCACCTCGGATAGCGCGGCTCAGTTTCGTCGACGGCAAGGCGCGCCGCCTCCAAAAAAGAGTGAGCTTGAGCGGCTCGATTGGCGCATGCTGCTCACGTCGAACGGGGTACTCAACGACCTCATCCGTCGCACGCTGATCAAGTTGCTCGACAAACCCGTCGAGGAGTCGAGGATCGTCGCCGTCGTCGACGCGATCCTCCCCTTCCCGGGCGAAAACAGGAGGACGCTCGCCGACCTCGACCACGCCAGTCGTAGCCACTCTGGTAGCTCAGCGACCGCGCGACCGCTTCGCGCGTGCTGCGAACTGATCCAGCGCCAAGAGAACCTCGTGCGCCTCAAAAGCACGGCCGCGGGCGGCGTTACCGATTTGGTGAAGGATGCCGTCCTGAACTAGACGGTCAATGCCGTTCTGCGCGTTGCGCTCGCTGACCTGCAGTTCGATCGAGGCCAGCCTGGCGTCGATCACCGGCTGACGCTGCAGCACGTCGAGCAATCGCCGTCCGGCACTGCCAGCGCGCGCGCTCGTCGTTGACTCCCACGTTGATCGGATCTCCGAGAGGTCGCGCACGAGCTGGCGGCCATTCACAATCGCGTCGAATGTTGCGTCGGAGAGTGTGCGAATGATGGGCTCCACGTCGCCGGCGCGGTACGCCGTCAACGCCTGAAAGTAGCGCGCTGTATCGCCGAGGAGGCCCGCCGACACCGGCACCGTCACGTTGAGCGTGACGCCAAGTCGACGCAGCATCGCCTGGATCAGTGCGCGTCCGGTTCGTCCATTGCCATCCGGAAAAGGGTGCACGGTCTCGAACTGAGCATGGGCAATGGCGATCTGCGGCAGGGCAGGGAGGTCGAGGCGTCGCGCGAACGCAACAAGGTCATCCATCAGCTCCTCCACACGCTCATGGTGGGGAGGCACGAACGACGCGGCGTGGGGGCTGTTGGAGTAGCCGCCGCCGATCCAGACCGGCTGGTCGCGCCATCCACCCGTGTGCTCTGGCTGATCTTCGCCGAGGATTTCGCTCTGCATTGCGATGATCGTCGAGGTGTCGAGAGCATCAGCCATGTCGATCGCGGCTTCCATCGCCCTCACATTCCCCACGATCAGTCGGGAGTTCCTGCCGGCGCGACGTCCTAGCTCGGCCAGTGCGATGTTCTTCGCGGATGCTGTCAACTGCTCGATCTCGGAGCTTGCAGCGCTCTCGCTGCGAAGGAGGATCGCAGAGAACGGGGCCGCGATCGCGCCGACCTCTCCGTCGAAGCGTCCGAGCTCGACGACCGCCCCCTCAGCCGCCACCGTCGTCTGCTGATCGAGCGGAGGGAGGGCGAGCTGGGCAATCTTGGGGGGGACTGCCGACTGGTACGGGCCGCGGGCGCTCAGGGCGGCTCGTCGAGACTGACCGAGGTCGCCGCGGCTCTCCCAGTTGCGAAGCTCGTAGGCAACGGGCGGCCACGCCGGCGAGGCGTTCTCGTTATTCGACATCACAGCGACATCTTACCGATGGTTATGTATATAAGAATCGGTAAGAGAGCCCAATCGGTTAGTTGTACGCCACAGGACGTGGCCCCACCCCTGCCTGCCGCCGCGCATCCGCCGCACCGTTCAGGCGGGCGAGACCCGCGGCATCCGCGCTCGTTCCCAGATGGTGCAGGTACTTCTGCGTCGTCTCGATCGAGGCGTGGCCCATCCAGTGCTGCAGGGTGAGCAGGTCGGTGCCATCGGTCAGCGCCGTGGTGGCGAAGGTGTGCCGCAGGTCGTAGACGCGACGGCCCATGGCGTGCTCGTCCCAGTGGACCGCGCGACGCCAGTTGTGCAGGGAGAGGAA
>JALYHS010000339.1 GCA_030776385.1 Actinomycetota bacterium | reverse complement strand
CGGCGATGGCGGTGCCGCGTTCGCCGCTGCGGCCGATCTGCGACAGGGCGATATGGCCGAAAAGGGCGGCGAGGGGGCTGATCAGGCATCCGAGGATCAGCGCGATGATCGCGAGCACATTGATCTTCGGCTCGATCTTCGTCGGGGTGGCCGTGAGCGAGGTGATGGCCTCGGCGTCGTCGGCCGGGATGTCCTCGATCTTGAGCACGCCGGTATCGGTGTTGTCGTACTCCACAGGTGCGGCGTCAGCTGCGACGCCAGCTGCTCCGGCGGCTACGACGCCAGCTACTCCGGCGCGTTCGACGGCCTCGGCGCCCGGTTCGACGAGCACCGCACGCTCCTCCGACGGGATGATGTCGATGGCCGCCGTCAGCGGAACCGTCGTGCGCGTGCCGCAGTAGATGCAGTACTTCCACGAGGGCTGCAGCTCGCGGGAGCACGTGGCGCAGACGGTCATGGTCCCGTCAGATTATCGTGAGCGGGTGAGTCGTCCGAACCCCCCAATAGTGCCACTCGTCATCGGGCACCGCGGAGCGCCCGGATATCGGCCCGAACACACCCGTTCCTCGTACGAGCTGGCCTTCGCGCTGGGGGCCGATGCGGTGGAACCGGATCTCGTCGCCACGAAGGACGGGGTGCTCGTGGTGCGGCACGAGAATGAGATCTCGGGGACGACCGATGTGGCGAAGCATCCGGAGTTCGCGTCGCGGCGCACCACGAAACAGATCGACGGCGAGAGCCTGAGCGGCTGGTTCACCGAGGACTTCACCTGGGCGGAACTCGCCACCCTGCGCGCCGTCGAGCGGCTGCCGGAGCTTCGTCAGCACTCCAGCACCTTCGACGGGACGGAGCCGATTCTGCGACTGTCCGAACTGCTCGAGATGGTGGATTCCGCGGCCGAACGCGCGGGACGGCCGCTGCGTCTGGTGGCGGAGGTCAAGCATCCGACGTACTTCGCGTCGATCGGACTGCCGCTGGACGAGCTCGTCGCCTCGTCCCTCGGGCCGTGGGGCGACCGGTCGCGGCTCACGGTCGAGTGCTTCGAGCAGACCGTTCTCGACCAGGTGCGGTCGCGGGGGGTGGATGCCGAGCTCGTGTACCTTCTCGAAGCGACAGGGTCGGCGGCCGATCTGGTCGCGCGCGACGGCTCGAGCGCCGCGACGTACGCAGAGCAGTTGACGGATGCCGGACTCGCCCGGCTCGCGCGCGAGGTCGACGGCATCAGTGTCGACAAGACACTGCTGCTCGAGACGTCTGGGCTCGGCCCTGTCGGGACGACCGATCTCGTCGCGCGTGCTCACGAAAGCGGACTCTCGGTCTTCACGTGGACCCTTCGGCCCGAGAATCGCTTCCTCGCGCCTGGCCACCGGGTCGGCTCGGCCCCGGGCGACGGGGGCGACGGGGGCCACGCGGGCGACTGGGGAGACTGGCGGCGCGAGTTCGAGCTCATTCTGAGCACGGACGTCGATGGGATCTTCGTGGATCACCCAGACCTCGGGGTGGCGGCTCGCGTCGGCTCGAGCCGGTAGGGACGCGCGGGACTGCCTCGCGATCGCACTTTCGCGCCAAATCAAGGCTGGCACGACGGATAGCCCCGAGTTGAGCGACAACGCGGGCTCGAAAGCGGCTGCCAGCCTTGATTCGGACACTGCTCGGGATGCCTTGCAGTCGGGTCGCGACTCAGTAGCGATCTCCTCGCGCGATCGCGGCGTAGACGGCCGCCTCCACCTCCGGCCACCGCTCCATCACCTGCCGGAAACTGAATCGGAGCACGCGGAACCCGAGGAGGCTCAACAGCGCGTCGCGACGGCGGTCCGTCTCGAACGCGAGCGGGTCGGTATGGAAATGTTCGCCATCCACCTCAACCACCAGACGGTTGCCGAACAGGAAGTCGACGTATCCCACTCCCTCGATATGGACCTGACGTCGAGGCGAAAGGTGCCGGAAGTGCAACCAGAACAGGGTCTCGATGCCCGATTCGCAGATTCCATCGGCGTCCAGCAAAGCGCGACAGTATCGGGACGACATCCTGATCGCCAAGGACGCGATCGCCGCCCGTGTGCCCGGGCTCTGATGAAGGAGGGAGTCAGCACTCGCCGTGACCTGTGCAGGATCCGCACACTCGCACAGATCTTCCAGGGCCGACACAGGATCCACGATCAGGCGGGAGGTCTCACCGGAGTCGCGCCAATGGACTACGACCGCATCCCGAAGTCGAAGCCGTCGTCGCGCGTCGCGCGGGGACCTGAGCTGGCAGGCATTCCCGTCGACAGCCACGTGCAGCCGAGCATCCTGAACGACCCACACTCCCTGCAGATCGAGCGCCGAGCGACAGCTGAGACGGCCTCCCACCCGAACGGCCCGTTGGAGACTCGGATGAATCGCGGGCGCGACATACCAACCCTGTCGAGCTCGAACGAGCCGACCCGCTCGGAGTTCGAGTGCGATTCGCCCGCGGGTCATCCCCGCGGCATACAGCTCGTGGGTCGGGATGGCTCCGCCGAAGGCCGCGAGAAGGCGTCTGATCTCGTGTGACATGCCGACACCTTCTCTGCCGCACGTTCTCCGTAGGGCCGAGCCTCCGTGTCGGTGGATAACCGCGGGTCCGTCGCCAAGTCAAGGACAGGAGGGGCAACGGATCCAAAACATGGGGTAGTTGAGTGGATGCCGCTTCCGCAGCCTTGATTTGGCAACGGACGGAGCGCTCGGAGAGAGCGCGCGGCTGGCGGGTGGCGGGTCGGCGACCCAGGAGCGGTGTCCCCGGCCGCCGGTAGAATCCAGGGATCATGACCTTCGTTCTGGACGCCTTCGACGCGGATCCGGGGTCACCCGACGCTGCGCCAGGTGGCGGCCCGCGCACCGGCTCGTACGGCGGCACCCCGCAGCCCGACGAGCAGCTCCTCGACGGCCTCAACCCGCAGCAGCGCGAGGCCGTGCTCTACCGGGGCCCCGCGCTCCTGATCGTCGCCGGCGCCGGCTCCGGCAAGACCAGCGTGTTGACGCGCCGCGTCGCCGGGCTCATCCAGACGCGTGAGGCGTGGCCGAGTCAGATCCTCGCGATCACGTTCACCAACAAGGCCGCAGCCGAGATGCGCGAACGCGTGCAGGCGCTGGTCGGGGGTGCGGCCGACGGGATGTGGATCTCGACCTTCCACTCCGCGTGCGTGCGCATCCTCCGCCGTCAGGCGACCGTCATGGGGATGACCCAGAGCTTCACCATCTACGACTCGGCCGACAGCCGCGCCCTGATCAAGCGCATCCTGAAGGAGTTGGATGCCGACACTCTCGGCTTCACCCCCGGCAACGTGAGCGGCCGCATCTCGAAGCTGAAGAACGAGCTGACCGACGCCGAGAGCTACAGCCGCAACGTCAACTCGGAGGACCCGAACGACGTCGCCTTCCTCGAGATCTTCCGCCGATACACGGCCGGGTTGCGGCGCGCGAACGCCCTCGACTTCGACGACCTGATCGCCGAGACCGTGCACCTGTTCCGTGCCTTCCCCGACGTCGCGGCCCTCTACCAGCGCCGCTTCCGGCACGTGCTGGTCGACGAGTACCAGGACACCAACCACGCCCAGTACGCGCTGATCCGCGAACTGGTGCGGCCGATCAAGCCGCAGCACGTTCCCGAAGACACCCGCATGCGAGTGGATCCCGATGGCGGCATCCCGGGCGCCTCGCTGACGGTGGTGGGCGACTCCGACCAGTCGATCTACGCGTTCCGCGGAGCGGACATCCGCAACATCGTCGAGTTCGAACGCGACTTCCCGCAGTCGACGACGATCCTGCTCGAGCAGAACTACCGCTCGACGCAGAACATCCTCGACGCGGCGAATGCGGTGATCTCGAACAACTTCGACCGACGCGCGAAGAATCTCTTCACCACGGTCGGCTCGGGCGACAAGATCGTCGGCTACACGGGGTACACCGGGCACGACGAGGCACAGTTCGTGGCCGACGAGATCTCGACCCTGCGCGACGGCGGTGAGCGATACAGCGATATCGCCGTGTTCTACCGCACCAACTCGCAGACCCGTGCGCTTGAGGAGATCTTCATCCGCTCGGCGATCCCGTACCGGGTGCTCGGGGGCACGAAGTTCTACGAGCGCGCCGAGATCAAGGATGCGATGGCCTACCTGATCCAGGTCGCCAACCCTGCCGACGATCTGGCTCTGCGCCGAATTATGAATCTGCCGAAGCGCGGGATCGGTCCCGCGACCGAGGCGGCGTTGCAGAGCTACGCCGACCGCGTCGGGGTGACGCTGCGCGACGCGCTTCCGGATGCCGCCCGGCTGGGTCTCGGACCGAAGGTCACTGCCGCGATCCTCGACTTCGCGTCGATCATGGACGAGGCGACGGATTCGGCTCCGACGACGAAGCCCGCCGACATCCTGATCAAGATCCTGGAGCGCACCGGGTATATCGAGGCGCTGCGCGCGACACGCGACCCGCAGGACGAGGCGCGGATCGAGAACGTCGAAGAACTCGTCGCGGTCACGAAGGAGTTCGGGCGCAACAACCCCGATGGCACGTTGATCGACTTCCTCACCGAGGTCGCCCTGGTCGCGGCGGCCGACGAGTTGGATGATTCGAGCGGAACGGTCTCGCTGATGACGCTGCACACCGCGAAGGGGCTCGAGTACGAGTCGGTGTTCCTCACCGGGATCGAAGAGGACCTGCTGCCGCACCGCATCTCCAGCGGCGAACCCGGCGGGCTCGCCGAGGAGCGGCGGCTGTTCTACGTGGGCATCACGCGCGCGAAGAAGCGGCTCTACCTCTCACTCGCGATGACCAGGTCGACGTTCGGCGACACCAGCGTCGCGATGCCCAGCCGGTACCTGCAGGAGATTCCGGCCGAGCTGATCGAGTGGCGGCAGAGCCCCGGGATGGCGACCTCGCGCAACGGCACGCGCTCGCGGGCGCTCAACGGACGGCCGTCCTACGGCAGCTCGACGGCGGGCTCCGAGCGGTTCGGCTCGCGCGACGCTCTTCCCCCGGCTCCGCCGCGGGTGAAGACCGAGTGGACCAACGCGGTCACCAACAAGGTGCGTGACAACGGTGACCTGACGCTGGAGGTGGGGGATCGCATCCGACATTCGGATTTCGGTGAGGGTCGCGTGAGCGCGGTCACCGGCGAGGGCCCCAAGAGCATTGCCGAGGTGCAGTTCGAGCAGGCGGGGCGCAAGCGGCTCCTGATCAAGATCGCCCCGATCGAGAAGCTGTGAGCGCGATCCCGCCGACCACAGCGGACGCCGGGCCACGCAGCATCCTGTCTCCGCAGCTGCTGTGGACCACGATCGGTGCGAACGCCCTGGTGGTGCTCGCCGCCTTCGAGGCGCTCGCCGTCGCGACGATCATGCCGACTGTTGCAAAGGATCTGCACGGCCAGCAGTTGTACTCGGTCGCTTTCGCCGCCACCCTCGCCGCCTCGGTGATCGGCATGGTCGTCGGGGGCGGCTGGGTGGACCGCACCGGCCCGGTGAAGCCGTTGCTCGCCTCAGCCCTCATCTTCGTGGCGGGGTTGCTCCTCTCGGGCACGGCCACCGCGATGCCGGTGTTCATTGCGGGACGCTTCCTTCAAGGGCTGGGCACGGGAGCCCTCAACGTCGTCATCTACGTGATCGTGGCGCGTGTCTATCCGGCACCGCTGCATCCGCGCATCTTCGCCGCATTCTCGGCGGCCTGGGTCGTCCCCTCCATGATCGGTCCGGCGGTGGCCGGTTTCGTTCTGCAGGTGTCGAGTTGGCACTGGGTGTTCGTGGGGGTCGCTGCGCTCGTCGTGGTGGCTACTCTGACGATGATTCCCGCGCTCCGGAGCCTGCGCGGCTCGCGCCCGGAC
>JALYHS010000338.1 GCA_030776385.1 Actinomycetota bacterium | reverse complement strand
CTTCCTGCTACCTCTCACCGCCGTGTTGTGGCTAGTCGGATGGGTCGCTTCATCGGTAGCCGTCGGCGTCAATCGTTCTCGGTCTCGGCTGGGCTGGCCAGCGCTTGCGATGTCCTTCTTGATTCCGGCGGTGACGGCGATTGCCGTATGGAACTCGGGCATCGGATCAGACCTCTTCGCGGGATACTAGACCGAACTCCCTAGAGCACCGGGTCCGGGTCGCCGCCAACGAGCTGCTTCGCGAACCAGTTCGTCGCGTTCGGGTTCTCGTTGTACGGCGGGATGTCGACGTAGCCCGTCGTGCGGTAGAGGCCCTGGGCGGCCTCCAGACTCGCGTTGGTGTCGAGCACGATCTCGCGGGCGCCGAGTCCGACGGCTCGGGCCTCGAGCTCCGCGAGCAGTTCGCGGCCCCAGCCCTTGCCGCGGGCGCGGTCGCGCAGGTAGAGGTGCTTGACCTCTGCTCGCTGGACTCCCGAAGACAGGGGAGCGAGCATCCGGACTCCACCGCAGCCGACCGCCCCTAACTCGTCGTCGACCACCAGGAAGACCCCGGCCGGCGGAACGAACTGACCCGGGTCGGGAAAGACCGTGTGATACGCCCCGAGGCCGTCCGGGAAGGTCTCGGTGCGCATGCCGAAGTAGTCGCGGAGCAGCTCGTGGGCGTCGTCATCAGCGGGGGAGGCGGGGCGGTAGACGGGCATGTTCCGAGCCTATGCTGGAGCCATGGTGACCCCGTGGTGACGCCCAATACGATCGGCGTCGCGATCGTCGGAGCCAGGGGGCGAATGGGGCGGCTCGCCACCGCGCTGATCGAGCGCAGCGACGATTTGCGCGTGCACGCGGGGCTCGGCTCGTCCGACCCGATCGAGCGGATCGACGGCGCCGACCTCGTGCTCGACCTCACGGTCCCAGCCGTGTCGCCCGAGATCGTCGGTGCGGCGCTGGATCGCGGCATCCCGGTGCTGGTGGGCACTTCGGGCTGGACCTCGGAACGCATCGCCACCCTGGCTCGGCGACTGCAGGCGACTCCCGAGCTCGGCGTGATCATCGTCCCCAACTTCTCGCTCGGCTCGGTGCTGGCCACCCTCGCGGCGACGATGCTCGCTCCGTACTTCGAGTCGATCGAGATCGTCGAAGCGCATCATGAGGGCAAGGTCGACTCGCCGTCAGGCACCGCGATCCGCACCGCCGAACTGATCGGTGCGTCGCGCGGAGATGCCGGCCCGGTTTCGGCTCCGCACGCCGACCAGCGGGCGCGAGGTCAGCAGGTGGCGAGCGTGCCGATCCACAGCCTTCGGATGAGTGGGCTGCTCGCGCAGCAGGACGTGATCTTCGGCGGTGTGGGGGAGACCGTGCGCATCAGTCACGAGACCTTCAGCGATGAGTCATACGCGGCCGGCCTGCTGCTCGGGCTGCGGGCGGCACCCACAGCGCGCGGCGTCGTAGTCGGGCTCGACAAGCTGCTCGACCTCGGCGCCGGCGCCCGCGACCGATGACGCGACGCACCTCATGAAGACCCGGATCGCGGTCGCCGCGACCGCCGTGCTGCTCGTGATCTACCTGATCCTTCCCGTGCGATACGGAATGGTCCTGGTGGCGGTGGGGACCCCGGTCGCCGTGCTCATCGGGATCGCGCTGTTCGCACTGCCGCTGGTCGGGGCCTGGGCGCTGATCGTCGAGGTCCTGTTCGGGGTGCGCGCGAGTCGGCTCGCCCAACGGCTCGAGGCGGAGGGCGGGATGCCGTCCGAGGAGGTGCCGGTCAGTCCGAGCGGTCGAGTCGACCGCGCCGCTGCCGACGCGCTGTTCCCGAGCTATCGGGCCGCCGTGGATGCCGATCCCGAGAACTGGCGGGTCTGGTTCCGGCTCGCGTTGGCCTACGACGCGAGCGGTGATCGCCGTCGCGCGCGCTGGGCTACGCGCACGGCCATCCGGCTCTCTCGCGTCGCCCCGGCCACGGCCGTCTAACCCGCTTCGCCGGCCAGAACCGCGTCGATCGCGTCCTCGACACGACGGTGCTTCCAGCGGAAACCGTCCGCTTCCAGCCGCGTCGGTTCCACGCGCTGGCTGTCGAGCAGCAGCCGTTCGCCGGCCTCGCCCAGCAGCTTCACGAGGCGCTCGGGGATCCGGAACAGGTATGGCCGATGCATCCGCTCGGCGAATGCGTGGGTGATGCGGTCGCTCGTCGCGGGGATCGGCCCTGCCAGGTTCACCGGCCCGCTGAGCTTCGAGGTGAGCAGGTGGCGGATGGCGGCGGCCTCGTCGTGCAGGCTGATCCATGGC
>JALYHS010000337.1 GCA_030776385.1 Actinomycetota bacterium | reverse complement strand
GCTCGACACCAACGCGAGTCTGGAGGCCGCCCAGGGCCTCTACCGCACGACGGGCTACGTCGACATCCCGCCGTACAACGAGAACCCGAACGCGACCAACTGGTTCGCGAAGCAGCTCGTTGGCGGCCACCCGGACCCGGTGCTCTAGAGAGTTCGGTCTAGTATTCCGCGACGAGGTCTGATCCGATGCCCGAGTTCCATACGGCAATCGCCGTCGCCGCCGGAATCAAGAGGGACATCGCAAGCGCTGGCCAGCCCAGCCGAGACCGAGAACGATTGACGCCGACGGCTACCGATGAAGCGACCAATCCGACTAGCCACAACCCGGCGGTGAGAGGTAGCAGGAGGAGAGTCTCGTAGAACACCGCCACAGGACCGCAATAGACGTCACAGGCGGACTCGCCGAGCGATCGCAGCGAGAGAATCAGCGCGATGAAGGATGCAATCGCGGTCGGCTCACCCGGTACTGACGAACTGGGAACAGCGAAAGTCGAAGAAGCCGGGCGCTTCAGAACTCGTTCTACCTGGTTGGCTTCATCGTCAGCGGCGTCGCTCTCGTCGCCGGGGCGATCGCGCTCTTCATGCCGGGGAGGCGACGAAAATCCGCTGTTGCCGCGCTGGTGATCGGCGCGGTGCCTTTCCTGTTCACCGTTGCCCGGCTGGTATTTCAACTTCTGAGCGGGACGACACTGTTCAGCGTTGCCCCTCCGGCGGTCCGTGAATCAGGATGCCCGGACGCGACACGCCGCGTCGGATCCTGATCCGCGTCGATTGCCGGCGTGTCGTCCCGATTCGTGGGCGCTCGGTGGGTCTCGATACGCCGGCTTCGACGGCAACTCGACCAGCAAGAGCACTCGACCAGCAGGGAAACGGGTCAGTACGGCTGCTCGACGGGGAGACCGGTGCGCAGCTCGGGCGGCAAATGGCCGAGGTCGTTGTGTGCCACCAGCACCGGTGGCTTCGCCGAACGCACGCGGATGATCGTCAGCCCGCAGTTCGCCTGATTCACGCCGAGCCAGCGCCAGTCCGCGGCGCCGAACGTCTCCCGCACGAACCAGCCGATCACGAAGTTGTGCGTGATCAGCAGCTCGTGGGTGTCCTCGCGGGAGGGTGTCATCCATTCTGCCGTCGCGTCGGACATCTGGGCGCGACCGGCCTCGATCTCGGCCTCTGTCACGCCCCCGAAGAAGGACTCGAAGGCGTGGGGCATGTCGATCCCTGGTCCGGAGGGGACGCAATCCATCAGCAGCGTCGACGGCTGCGGCTCGAGCGCGGGCAGACGTTCCGTCATGATGCGGGCGGTCTCCTGGGCGCGCTGCAGCGGGGAGGTCCATGCCGCGTTGAACGGCACGCCACCGAGACGCTCGGCGATCGCGTGGGCCTGACGCACTCCGCGCGGACTCAGCGGACCGTCGTGGACGCCGTACTGGGCATCCTGCTGCTCGCCGTGGCGGACCAGGTAGAGGTAGCGCGACATCAGGCGGCGGCAGTCGTGTCGTCTGGCGCGGCGTCGGGCGCGGCGTCGCCCGGCCGCGTGCCGAATCCGTCGAAGGTCGAGTCGGTGATTGCCCCGACCGCCGCGATCGAGAGTGGACGGCTCACGAGCTCCTGCGCGAGTTCCTGCACCTGCGCGGTCGTCACGCCTGCGAGGCGGCGGAGGGTTTCGTCGAGGTCGGAGAACTCGCCGAAGGTAAGCTCGCTCCGCCCCAAACGCGTCATGCGCGAGTCGGAATCCTCGAGGGCGAGCGCCGAGCCTCCGCCGAGCTGACCCTGCGCGCGCGACAGCTCCTCGTCGGTGATGCCGTTGGCAGCCAGACGGTGGAACTCGCCGAGCATCAGCTCGGCCACATCCGCCGACTTCTGCGGCGAGCATCCGGCGTACAGGCCCATCAGACCCGCATCGGAGTAGCCCGCCGCGAACGAGTAGACCGAATACGCGAGGCCGCGCTTCTCGCGCACCTCCTGGAACAGGCGCGACGACATCCCGCCGCCGAGCACCGAGTTGAGAACGGTGACGGCCGCACGACGATCGTCGGATGCCGCGAGCCCCTGCACCCCGAGGAGCAGGTTCACCTGCTCGGTCGGACGCTCGACGATCGTGCGCGGACTCCCCTGCGCCAGCCCGCCGGACGGGACGGAACCCGGGAGACGGCGCTCAACGGGCGTGCCGTCGACGCTGAGGTCCCAGCCAGCGGACTCGAGCGCGCTGGTGATGCCGGCGACCAGGATGTCGTGATCGACGGCCCCGGCGACGGTGACCACCAGATCCTGTGGACGGTAGTTGGCCCGGTAGTGCTCCCAGACGGCGTCGCGACCGACGGCCCCGATCGAGGCCGGACTGCCACCGATGGGTCGACCGAGCGGATGCGCTCCGAAGACGGCTTCGAAGAAGCGCTCGCTGACCACATCCGAGGGATCGTCGTCGGCCATCGCCAACTCCTCGAGGATGACCCCTCGCTCGCTCTCGAACTCCTCGGGATCGATGATCGACGAGGTAAACATGTCGGCGAGCACGGCGACCGCCATCGGAAGGTCCTGATCACGGACCTTCGCGTAGTAGCAGGTGTACTCCTTGGCGGTCATGGCGTTGTGCTCGCCACCGACCTCGTCGAACGCGACCGCGATCTCGAGCGCCGTGCGGGTCGGCGTGCCCTTGAACAGGAGGTGTTCCAGGAAGTGCGTCGAGCCGTAGGTCACCGGCTGCTCATCCCGCGATCCGACGGCGACCCAGAAACCGACGGTGGCGCTCTGCGAACCCGGCATCTGCTCGCTGAGGATCCTCACCCCGCTCGGCAGCACGGTGCGACACACCAGCGAGCCCCCGGATGCGGTGAGACGAAGCTCGCTCAGGTCGAGAGGGAAGGACACGGCGCCGTTCATCGCGATGAGCCTACGTCATGATCCGCCGCGACGTCCGCGCGGCGACTTCCCGCGTCCCCCCGCGTCCCCCCGACGGCCGCGGGGTCCGCAGTCCGATGGCGACACCCGGACTGGGGTACATCAGAACGTGACGACAGACAAGTCTGTCTGTCCTCAGATGTTATGCTCGCTCCACGGGAAAGTGATTCGGAACCTAGCCGGAGCAACTTTCCAGGTGAGATGTCCCCCCACGTCTCGCAGCGTCGACCGTCTTCATTGTTCGGACGACGTCGCTGTTTCGAGTGCACACCGAATCGCACCCGTGCAGCCGTGGCCGTTTCCCCCCAAACGGTCACGGCGCCCGGGGCGGCAACCCACCTGAGGACCCGATGACCATCATGATCGAGATCGAACGCCCGGCCCGGCCGGCCGTTCTCGCGCCCGCCAAGCAGCGCATCCTCGACACCGCAGACCTGCTCTTCTACGACGAGGGGATCCGGGCCGTCGGCGTCGACCGCCTGATCAGTTCCTCCAGCGTCACGAAAGCGACCTTCTACAAGCACTACGGCTCCAAAGATCGGCTGATCGGCGACTACGTCGACCATCGGCACCGTCAGGCGGTCGACTCGCTCGCCGACCTGGTCGAGCAGCACCGCGATGCCGGCGCCGTTCTGCGGGCACTCCAGGAGAGCATCGCGAACCAGATCTCCTCGCCCGATTTTCGCGGCTGCCCGTTCATCAACGCGGCCGCAGAGTTCTCGGATGCCATGCATCCGGTCCGCAGGTCCGTCGTCGCCCACCGCGAATGGTTCGTGGGCGTGCTCGAGCAGCTACTGCGCGGCGTCGGCCATCCGCTCGCGGGTGACGCCGCCGACGACCTCATGCTGGCACGCGACGGCGCCATGACGGGCGGCTATGCCGGCGATCCGATCGCGGCGAGCACCGCACTGTCCCGCGCCTTCGATCGGGTCCTCGCCGGCGCTCGGGGCTGACCGGCCGCATCCGCGTAGAGGAGTGAGCCCCGGCATCCGAGGCGGCGGCGCAGCTCAGCGACGCGGTTCGCTCGCGCGGTCCAGCTTCGTCAATTCGTGGCGGGTGAGTCGAACTTCTGGCGCTGCGACCAGGTCGAACACCTGCTCCGCGCTGCTCGCCGAGACGACGGGCGCCACGACGTTCGGCTTGCTGAGCAGCCAGGCGATCGCAATCGTCGACATGCTGGCATCGTGGGCCGCCGCCACGTCGTCGAGGGCGGCGAGCACCTTCGCTCCACGGCGCGTGAGGTACTTGGCGACCTCGGAACGCCGGTCGAGGCGCGCGAGATCGGCCTTCGTCCGATAGCGACCGCCGAGGAATCCGCTCGCCAATGCGAAGCGCGGCATGACCCCGAGACCGACACGGTCGGCGATGTGCTCGAGATCGCCCTCGTAGTCGGCGCGCTCCATGAGGTTGTACAGATTTTGCAGCGCGACCATCGGCGCGACGCCGAGTTGCGCGGAGGCGATTCGTGCTTCGAAGATCCGGTTGCCGGTGTGGTCCGATCCGCCGAAGGCGATCACCTTGCCTGCTCGGATGAGCTCGTCGACCGCCAGGAGCGTCTCCTCGAAGGAGACCTCGGGATCATCGATGTGCAGGTAGAGCAGCTCGATGCGGTCGGTTCGGAGTCGGCGTAGCGAGTCGTCGACGGCGGCGGCGATCGCACGCGCCCTCACCCCCGGATGCTCCGCGCTCTTGCCGACCTTCGTGGCGACGACGATGTCATCACGGTTGCGCCGAGATCGCAGCCAGTTGCCGATCATCAGCTCGCTGCGCCCGCTCGAATAGGAGTCGGCGGTGTCGATGAAGTTGCCACCGTGCTCCGCGTAGGCGTCGAGGATGGCGTCGGTGGTCGTGTCGTCGGCCTTCCAGCCGAAAACCTTGCCGCTGATCGCCAGCGGAAAGACGCGCAACTCCGACAGGCCGACCCGGCGGC
>JALYHS010000336.1 GCA_030776385.1 Actinomycetota bacterium | reverse complement strand
CGCCTCGGCAGCCCTCGTGTCGATCGAGACGACCCGGGCGTGCGCGTGCGGGCTGCCGAGCACGGCGAGGTGCAGCAGGGCCGTGGTCTCGGTCGCGCCGTTCTGGTATTCGGAGTCCGGCCCGTCGAGCGTGTACTCCTCACGCCCGGTGACCACGCGCCACGCGGCCGGGGCGCGAACCGAACGGGTGGCCGCCCCTCCGGGCTCAGGCTGCTCCACGTTGCGCACCCCGCGAAGCGCGTCGTGAATCGAGCGGTACCCGGTGCAGCGGCAGAGGTTGCCCTTCAGCATCCGAGGCAGTTCGCCGAGGTCGTCATCGTCGAACGTCGACGCGGTCACGATCATGCCTGCGGTGCAGAATCCGCACTGGAACGCGGCGGCTTCCACGAAGGCCTTCTGAACCGGATGCGGCGAACTCTCGGTGCCCAGACCCGCGACGGTGACGACCGAACGCCCGTCGAGCCGATGCGCCGGGAAGATGCACGAGTGCGCGGCCGCGCCATCCACGAGCACGGTGCACGCGCCGCAGTCGCCGGCGTCGCAGCCCTTCTTGACGGCGGTATGGCCGTTCTCGCGAAGCACGGTCCGCAGCACTTGGCCGGCGTGCGGGGTGACCTCGAGCGGCTCGCCGTCGACCGTGAATCGGACGCTCATCGTGGGTCGGTCTCGACAGGCTCGACCACCGGGGTGGCCGGCTCGACCAGCGGGGTGCCCGGCTCGACCAGCGGGGTGCCAGGCTCGACCACCGGGGTACCCAGCTCGACCCGGCACTCCTCGGCGAACCGCAGGCTCATCGCGCGCCGCCAGTCGGGGGCGCCGTGCGGGTCGTCGTACCAGTCACCGGCCACCGTCTCGTCGATTGCGGCGGTGAGGACGGCTGCCGTCGGCAGCGCCGCGAAACGCAGCTGGTACGGCCGCGGGGTCGCCGCGGTGATCGTCACGGTGAAACCACCGTCCGCGTCGAGCCGGGCGATCACGAAGGCTCCCGAACGTCCGAGTTCGGCGAGCGAGATCCGCCGGTGCGCCACCCGTGACGCCAACGCCCTCGCCGGCAGCTCGACCGCTCGCAGCACCTCGCCGTGCGTCAGCACGGTCTCGCGAACACCCGTCACGAGCGAGACGATCGGTTCGCGGCGCTCGCCGCCGCCCGGCATCCAGATCACTCCGACGCCGTCGAGCGCAGCGGCCAGGGAGGTCATCGGGCCGGCGGGCAGCGCGAGGCAGATGTTGCCGCCGACGGTGGCGTACCGGTGGATCTTCCACGACCCCAGCAGTGCATCCACCGCCACCTCGACGAGCGGATGCGCGGCCCGACCCGCCCGCGGAGGCAGCGCCCGCAACTCGGCCAGGGTGCACGTCGCGGCGATCGTGAGCGCGCCATCCGAGTGCTCGATCAGCGGCTCCCAGCCGAGACCGGTCAGATCGACCATGCCTCCGAGGCCCGGTTGCTCCTCGGAGAAGAGCCACGTCCCGCCGCCCAGCGGGATTTCGTCGGCGGCGAACACCAGATCGGCCCGGCCCGCGGCCATCCGCACCTCGCGCACGCCGATCAGGTCCATGCCTCAGAGTCAACATCACCGGTGTGTCAACCGTGTAACCCGGGGGCTGGGAGTTGGCATGGTCATGTCACAGCGGAAGCAGACAGAATGGCCTCATGCAAGAGGATCGGCCCCTGAAGACAGCGGTGCACTTCGGCGCGGGCAACATCGGGCGCGGCTTCGTCGCCCAGTTCCTGCACGAGAGCGGATACGAGGTCGTCTTCGCCGACGTCAATCAGGAGCTGATCGGGGCGCTCCAGGCTCAGCCGAGCTACCAGGTGCTCGAGGTCGGCGTTGGCGCGCAGGATCACGTGGTCGACGGATACCGTGCGCTCAACAGCGCGACGCAGGAGGACGAGGTGATCGCGGCAATTGCCGCCGCCGAGATCGTCACCACGGCCGTGGGCGCGCGCGTCCTCCAGTACGTCGCACCGGTTATTGCGAAGGGACTCAACGCCCGGGACGAGAAGGCACCGAAGCTCGCCGTGATCGCCTGCGAGAACGCGATCGGCGGCACCGACATCCTGGCCGCCGAGGTGCGCAAGCACTCGCCGGCCCACAACGCGATCTTCGCCAACTGCGCCATCGACCGGATCGTGCCCGAACAGCACGGGGGACTGGACGTCACGATCGAGTCGTTCTTCGAGTGGGTCGTCGACAGAACCCCGTTCCATGGCGCGACCCCCGAGCTGTTCGGCGTCACCTGGGTCGACGACCTGGAACCGTTCATCGAGCGCAAACTCTTCACGGTCAACACCGCCCACGCCGCCGCCGCCTATCACGGCCACGACCGGGGCTGGGTCAGCATCCGCGAGGCCCTCGCGACTCCCGAACTGCAGGCCGAGGTGCGGGCCGTGCTCGGTGAGACCAAACAGCTCCTGATGGAGAAGTTCGGCTTCACCGACGAGCAGCAGCAGGCGTACATCGAGAAGACGCTGACACGCATTTCGAACCCCGAGCTGCCGGACACCTGCGAGCGGGTGGGTCGCGGCCCGCTCCGCAAGCTCAGCCGCCACGAGCGGTTCATCGGACCGGCCGCCGAGCTGGTCGAGCGCGGACACACCGCGTGGGACCTGCTCAATGCGGTGGGGGCGGCGCTCCGATTCGACGTGCCCGCGGATGCCGAGAGCGTCGAGCTGCAGGCCCTCCTCGCGAGCGGCGCGACGGCAGCAGAGATCGCGGAGACCATCACGGGGCTCGAGCCGGAGCATCCGCTGATGCCGTCGGTGATCGAGGTCGTGCAGCTGCGGCTGGATCGCTAGGTGGCACGCGTGTCCGGGTCGCCCCGGGAGCCGACGAACCCCGAAATCCAGGATTCGGACGACGACGCCCTGAGCTGGGCGGGTGACGACCTGCGCGGAGGCATCGACCCGCTGACCCGCAACCGCGTCAACGCGACTCGCGACGGCGACGAAGAGCCTGACGACGCGGATGCCGCCCCAGAGGCGCCTGGAAGCCTGGTACGCAGCGCGGCCACCGTGCTGTTCGCGGTGGTGTACCTCGCCCTCGTCGTGGGGTGGATCCTCTCCTCCCAGATCACCGGTTCGACCGCGAGCGATGTCTTCTCGCAGGTGGCCTGGCAGTTCGGCGAGTTCGTCGCCATCATCTCCGGTGCGCTCTGGTACCTCGCCGTGCTGACACTCACCCCCGAGTCGCGCACGCTCGTGCGAGTCGGCTGGTTCGCGCTCGGGGTCGGGGTGCTCGCGCCCTGGCCGATCCTGTTGGCGGTGCTCTCGTGAGCGAGGTGACCACCACCGGCAGCGGGCACGAGAGCGGGCACGAGAACAAGCACGACGATGAGCTCGAGACCCCGGATGCCCCGCGCACCGCGCTCGTGCAGCTGGTCATCCTCTGGATCGTGTTCGCAATCCTCTACGGGTACCCGCTGTTCGAGGGCATCTCCAACCTGATCTCGCTGCCCTCGTTCTATGACGCGGAGAAGATCGGCGGCGCCGTGCCGTGGTACCTGCTGATCATCGGGGTGCTGGCGCCGGTCATCCTGTATCTGGGCGCCCTGCTGCTCGGTCGCGGCCGCGAGCTGTTCCCGCGCGCCCTCATGCTCGCCGTCGGACTCGCCGCCACCAACGCGCTCTTCCTCAGCGTCGTGCAGTGGGCGGCGGCGGTTCAGCCGCCCCTGAAGTAGCGGTCCGTCTCAGCCGAGCGGCAGCGTTGCGAACAGCACGACCGCGATCAGCACGAGTTGCGCGATCAGCCGCGGCCAGAACGGGATCGCGACCGCCCCGAACTTCTCGCGATGAGCCGCGGCGTAGGCGTTGGCCGGAAACACCGCGACGAGGAAGACCATCAGCGCGATTCCCGTGATGAGCCGCAGTGTCGGCCAGGGCGCAAGCAACCCTGCCGCGCCGGCGAGTTCGCACACCCCCGTGAAGGCGACGAGGAAGGCAGGGGAGGGGATTCCTGGCCGCCGCAGTGCCGGCGGGATCATCGCTCGCATGCCGCGACGCGGCTTCGGCAGGAAGTGGTTGATCCCCATGAAGAGGAAGACCGCGGCGAGCAGGATCCGCAGAACGAGCTGCACGACGTCGAGCGGAGTCATGACCCCATCGTCGCACGCACTAAACTCGGGCTCGCTGCATCCGCCCTCCGCCGTGGTGCAGATCTCCGACCCCGAAGGATCACTCTCGTGGCCAAGCCGATCGTGCTGATCGCCGAAGAACTCTCGCCCGCCACCGTCGAGGCCCTCGGCCCCGACTTCGACGTCCGCAACATCGACGGCACCGACCGGCCGGCGCTGCTGTCCGCGCTCGCCGAGGCCAGCGCGATCCTCATCCGCTCCGCCACCCAGGTGGATGCCGAGGCGATCGCCGCCGCCCCGAAGCTGAAGGTGGTGGCCCGGGCAGGGGTCGGTCTGGACAACGTGGACATCAAGTCCGCGACCGAGGCCGGTGTCATGGTCGTCAACGCCCCGACCTCCAACATCATCAGCGCTGCCGAGCTGACCATCGGCCACCTGCTGAGCATCGCGCGCCACATCCCGGCCGCCAACGCGAGCCTGGCCGCGGGAGAGTGGAAGCGGTCCAAATACACCGGCGCCGAGTTGTTCGAGAAGACCATCGGCATCATCGGCCTCGGTCGCATCGGCGCGCTGATCACCACCCGCCTGCAGGCCTTCGGCATGAACGTGGTCGCGTACGACCCCTACGTCACGGCCGCGCGCGCCCAGCAGATGGGCGTGCAACTGCTCTCGCTGGATGAGCTGCTCGCCACCGCCGACTTCATCACGATCCACATGCCGAAGACTCCTGAGACCACCGGGATGATCGGCACGGCCCAGCTCGCGAAGATGAAGAAGACCGCATACATCGTCAACGTCGCTCGTGGCGGACTGATCGACGAGGCAGCCCTCGCCGACGCGCTCGCCCGCAAGGTCATCGCGGGCGCCGGGCTCGACGTCTTCGTCAGCGAGCCGGTCTCGCCGGAGTCCCCGCTGCTCGGCCTGCCGAACATCGTCGTCACGCCGCATCTCGGAGCCTCGACCGATGAAGCGCAGGAGAAGGCGGGCGTGTCGGTGGCGCGTTCGGTCAGACTCGCGCTCGGCGGCGAACTGGTGCCGGATGCCGTGAACGTCGCCGGGGGAGCCATCGACCCGTTCGTCCGCCCTGGCATCGCCCTCGTCGAGAAGCTCGCGCAGGTGCTCGCCGCCGTCGCCGGGCACGGAGCCCTCACGG
>JALYHS010000335.1 GCA_030776385.1 Actinomycetota bacterium | reverse complement strand
GAGATCGCGCGCGCCTGGGGCTGGTTCCTCGGCGACAACGACTCGTCGACCGTGATGGTCGACGTCGAGACCGGCGCAGGGTTCGATGGCCTCGAATCGGACGGACGCAACGAGAACCGCGGCGCGGAGTCCACCCTGGCGGCCCTGAGTACCTCGCAGCGGGCGCGCACGGCGGGGCTGGTGCTCGGCCGGTGACGCTCCACGCCACCGACGCCGGCGTCGAACTCCTGCCCGACGCGGCCCGGGTGATCGCCCGCCTGTTCCTCCCCGGGGAGGGCTACGCCCGCACCGGTTCGCGCGCAGGCGACATCATGGACCGCATCGAGTCGATGTCGCCCGAGAACCTGGCCGCCGCCGCACGGGACGTCCTGGCTTCTTTCGGATCGCGTCACGAGCGCCTCGAAGAGATGCTGCGCCGGCACGCCGAAACCGTGGCGTTCCAGGCGGGTGAGACGCCGCCGATGGATCCGGACCACGAGATCGTGCTCGGCGCCGTGTTCACTGCGGAACACTCGGTCGAGGCGGCCGCGCTGTGCAATCCGAGCGCCATGGTGCATCCCGATCAGAGCGGCCTCGAGCCGGGACAGCTGCGGGTCGCGATCGCGTTGCGGGCGATCGGCGAAGGCCACGTCTCCTCCATCGAGTTCGCGACAGCGGTCATCGGCGACGACTGGGTCTTCGACCCGAGGCCCGTCCCGCTCGTCGCCGCCACGGTCACGGAGGGCGAGTGGACGCGCGTCCACTTCCGCGAATCGCTGGAGAGCGACGGACGGCTCAACGAGGTGTCGGGCGCGATCGTGCGTGCGCTGCCCACGAAGTTCCTCAGCTCGCAGATCGAGACCGCCATCGGCGACGTCCCGGCGCAGTTGGCGCAGCGGCGCGATACGAGGAACGCCCTCGACGCCATTCGCACGATGGCCTGGTCCGCGTATCGGGCGGACTTCGAGCCGAGCAGCGAGTTGGGCCAGCGCGTCCTGCTGCCAGCGGCATCCGATGAGACCCAGGGGATGGAGGACGCGCGCTTCGTGCGCTTCACTCACGACGACGGCCAGGTCGAGTACCGGGCGACGTACACCGCGTACAACGGACACGCCATCGCCCCACGGCTGATCATTTCACCGGATCTTCGCCAGTTCTCAATTCACCGGCTCTCGGGTCCGGCGGCGAAGAACAAGGGAATCGCCCTGTTCCCGCGCCCGATCGGCGGCCGACTCTACGCCCTCGCGCGCACTGATGGGGAGAACACCTCGATCGCCCGATCAGCGAACGGCCTCGCCTGGACCGATGTTGCGGTGATTCACCGTCCCGCGAAGCTGTGGGAAATCGTCCAGACCGGCAACTGCGGCTCGCCGATCGAAACCGCCGCGGGCTGGCTCGTGCTGCTGCACGGCGTCGGCCCGATGCGCCAGTACAGCATCGGAGCGATGCTTCTGGATCTCGATGACCCGACGATCGTGCTTGCCAGGCTCGCCGAGCCGATGCTGCAACCGCTCGAGGGACAGCGCGAGGGCTACGTGCCGAACGTGGTGTATTCCTGCGGCGGCATTCAGCACGAGGGAACGATCTGGTTGCCGTACGGGATCGGGGACCAGCGCATCCGCGTGGTCTCGATCCGGCTCGATGAACTGCTCGCGGCGATGACGCCCGAACCGGCGGAGGCGTCGTGACGGTCGCGTGAGAATCGCGATTCTCTCCTCGGTGGCCTGGCGCACCCCGCCGCTCGACTACGGCCCCTGGGAGCTTGTCGCCTCCCTGCTCACCGAGCGTCTTGTCGCGCGTGGCGAGGACGTGACCCTGTTCGCCACAGCCGACTCGGTCACCTCCGCCGCACTCGAGGCGGTGCTGCCGCACGGGTACGCCACCGACCCGAGGATGGACGGCCGGGTCTGGGAAGCGATGCATGTGGGCCACGCCCTCGAGCTCTCCGGCGGTTTCGACGTCGTGCACAGCCACCTCGACTGGTTGCCACTGGCCCTGGGCGCCTCGTGGGGTGCGCCACTGCTGACCACCGTGCACGGTTTCTCGGGCGCCGCGATCCTTCCCGCATACGCGCGCGCCGCGTCCAACTACGTGTCGATCTCGGATTCGGATCGCGCCCCCGAACTCGACTACCTCGCGACCGTGCATCACGGCGTCGACCTCGCGGCGTTCACCGCAACCGTGCGCACCGACGGTGACCTCGTGGTGCTCGGCCGGATCCATCCGGACAAGGGCACCGCGGTGGCGATCGAGATCGCTCGGCGTGCCGGACGTCGGCTGCTGATCTGCGGGCCGGTGGTCGATGAGGAGTACTTCGCCGAGCGGGTCGCTCCGCACGTGGACGGGGAGCGAGTCATCCACCTCGGCTCGATCGGAGCGGCGGAACGCGACAGGGTGCTCGGCGCGAGCGCGGTGCTGCTGCATCCGATCGCCTTTGCGGAGCCCTTCGGACTGGCGGTCATCGAGGCGATGGCGTGCGGGACGCCGGTGGTGGCGTACCGTCGCGGATCGATGCCCGAGCTGATCGATGAGGGTGTCACCGGATTCGTCGTCGACGGTCTCGGCGACGCGGTCGCCGCTGTCGACCGGGCCGCGAGTCTGGACCGCTCGGCGGTCAGGACCGTGGCCGAGCGCCGTTTCGGTGTCGATCGGATGGTCGACGAGTATCTCGCGATCTACCGACGCCTCGTCGCCGGCACCGGCGATGCATGACGCGTCACTGATTTAACACGCTGTTCACAGCGTCGGCCCGCACCTGCGGCGTAGTCTGCGAAACATGGGAATTCGGGACATCGAACTGACGAACATCGACGGCCAACCCGTCACCCTTGCCGACTATGCGGACAAGGTGGTGATGGTGGTGAACGTCGCCTCCAGGTGCGGTCTCACCCCGCAGTACGAGAAGCTCGAAGAGCTTCAGAAGCAGTACGGCGAGCAGGGTTTCACCGTGCTCGGCTTCCCCTGCAACCAGTTCATGGGTCAGGAGCCCGGCACGACCGACGAGATCAAGGAGTTCTGCTCCACGACGTACGGCGTGACCTTCCCGCTGATGGACAAGATCAAGGTCAACGGCCGCGGCAAACACCCGCTGTATTCGGAGCTGACCCGCGTGAAGGACTCCAAGGGTCTGCGCGGGCCGGTGCTGTGGAACTTCGAGAAGTTCGTGATCACTCCGGATGGCTCGATCTCGCGTTTCCGTCCCACCACGCAGCCCGACGCTCCGGAGGTCATCGCCGCAATCGAGGGCGGACTCGCCCAGGAGGCCGCGGCCTGAGTCAGTCGCGCTGATCCCAGCCCTCGCGCTCATCGCCGATCAGCTTGTCGATCTCGCGTCGGTCGCGCTTGGTCGGGCGTCCCGCGCCGCGATCTCGCACGGCAACGAGGAGTCGCTCCTCCTTGGGCGGAAGAGGCGGACTGTTGTCCTCGTACGCGGTCACAGCAACGGGTGCACCCACCCGTTTGACGTAGAGTCCGCGCACCACGACGATCCGCGGCGGGCCGTCCTCGGCGCGGAACTGCACCTCGTCGCCGAGCTTGAGGTGCTGCGCCGGCTTGGCGCGGTCCCCGTTGATACGAATGTGTCCGGCCTTGGCGAGGGAAGTGGCCGCCGAGCGGGTCTTCACCAGTCGCACCGCCCAGAGCCAGGAATCCACGCGGGCCGCGGGAACCGCTGGCTCAGCCATGCGATTCGAGCTGCTGCACGCGGTCAACGAGTAGCCGCCACGGGCCTACCAGCAGAGAATCGGGAACCGACGCGGTGCGGACGGCACGCGGCATCCGCGCCTCGATGCGCCACACGAAGCGGTCGCGCGACGTCGAGTCCGCACCGACCGCACCCCACGGGCAGGCCTGGATGAGCGCAAGCCAGCCCTCGGCGTCGTCCACGGGTTCCGCCAGCCACTGCTGACGGATGCCGGCGATGCCGCCGCTGCGCACGACCAGGACGCGCAGACTCAGCTCCTCAGCCTGCTGCGCCATTCGTCGCCACTCCCACACCGGACCACCCGGCCCGCACCGCGGCCACCTCGGCCGATGAGCCACCGTACCGTTTTGCAGCCGCCGTGACGGTGGCCGTCGCGAAGCCCGCGAAGTCGGTCGTCGGATTCAGTCCAGACAGCAAGGTGTCGTACCAGATGCGACCCGCCTTCTCCCAGGCATACCCGCCGAGTCGGTGCGCCACGAGGTAGAAGGCCCGGTTCGGGATACCGGAGTTCAGGTGAACGCCCCCCTCGTCATCGGTGGTATTCACGTAGTGAGCAAAGTCGGCGGGCTGCGGATCCTTGCCGAGCTGCGGGTCGTCGTACGCGGTGCCCGGCGCCTTCATCGAGCGCAGTGCCACGCCCTTCACGTTCTTGGTGAACAGGCCGGCGCCGATCAGCCAGCTCGCGGTCGCCGCGGTCTGCTTCTTCGCGTACTGCTCCACCAACGAGCCGAATACGTCGGAGATGGACTCGTTGAGGGCGCCGGGCTGATCGTGGTACGCCAGGCCCGCGGTGTACTGCGTCACCCCGTGCGTCAACTCGTGGCCGATCACGGTGAACGAGGAGGTGAAGCGGCCGAAGATCTGACCGTCGCCGTCACCGAACACCATCCGCTCGCCGTTCCAGAATGCATTGTCGTATTTCGTGCCGTAGTGCACGGAGCCGTCGAGGGGGAGACCCTTTCCATCGATGGAGTCGCGGCCGAAAACGTCGAGGTAGAGGGCGAAGGTCGCGCCGAGGCCGTCGTACGCCTCGTTGACGGCGACGTCGTTCACCGCGGGGTCGCCCTCGGCCCGCACCTGCACCCCGGGCAAGGTCTCGGTGCTCTTGGCGTCGCTGATCGTCCGATTCGGGGCCGGGGAGAGTTCGGCCACCAGGCTGTCGTGCGTGTCGAGGCTGAAGTTGAGTCGTGCCGCACGCCGTGGCACATCGAGGATGAGGGTCTGTTGGGCAGCGGACGCTGCGTCCCGGAACTCGGGCCCATCCATCTGGGCGATCCGGGTGAGGAGG
>JALYHS010000334.1 GCA_030776385.1 Actinomycetota bacterium | reverse complement strand
CACCGACAGCTTCGCCTCGAGCTGTGCCTCCGCCGCCTGCTGGGCGGCGAGTGCGGTCTGCGCGGCCGCGGCGGCGGTCTGCGCGATCTGGAAGGCGGCCTGGGCCAAATCCTTGTCCTTCGCCAGGATCACCTTGGCGGCATCCGCGGTCTGCTTCAGCGCGTCCACGGACTTCTGCGCGGCGAGCGCCAGGGCGATAATCTGTGTCGCGCGGCCGGTGACCTGCCCGTACGTGCCCAACTGCGAAAGCATCATTCCGGGGTTCTTGCTGGTCATCAGGGTTGTGGTCATGTCGAGACCGGTACCGCCGCTCCGACCGATGGCGGCGAGAAGCTGGTTCGACGTCTTCTTGGCGATATCCGCCTTCGTCTGGGCGGCATTCACCTGCGCTTGCAGAGTGTCGACCTTGAACTGCTGATTGTCGAGGTCGTCCTGGGCTTTGCCGTATGCGACGCCCTTCGCGTCGGCGTCGGCCTGGGTGCTGTCCACCGCGGCCTGAAGACCGGCGAGCTGGGACTTGATCGTGGCGACCAGCTTGGCGGTGGCATCCACGTCGGCCTGAGCCGCAGCAACCTGGTCCCAGGTGATGTCATCGAAATGCAGGCTGGATGCCGCGTCGGCCGGAGCGGTGACCCCCCCTGCAAACGCGGAGACCGGCACCAGAGCAAGCGCGACCAGGGCCGCCACGATCCGGACGCGTACGACCCGCGCGTGCAGACTGACGCTGCGCGGCGCGGCGGCGCGCTGAGTTCCGGTCGTGCGCGCGGATGCGCGTCCCCACCGAGCGGTCATGATCTCCCCGAATCCTGCGACCTCATGGATGAACCACTCGAGTCACACAGATAACACTGCTCACACTAACAACAGACACCGGATCGTTCCAGAGCTGAATCATTTCCGGTGCGACCCCCGTTCGGGCAGCAACCTTCGACGACGGGTTGAACCTAACCCGACGGCCGCCCGCAGCCCGGTTCATTCGGCCGTTTCGGCGCATCTGGGGCGCTGTCGGCGTGATTGGCATTTCCGACGCGCCGCCCGTATGCTTGACCCTCGGTTGCTCTGCGGTTCATCCGGCAAGGCCCCATCGTTTAGTGGCCTAGGACACCGCCCTTTCACGGCGGCAGCACGGGTTCGAATCCCGTTGGGGTCACCAACCGAGCAACACAACACAACTCAAAATGCATGGCCCTGTAGCGCAGTTGGTTAGCGTGCCGCCCTGTCACGGCGGAGGTCGCGGGTTCAAGTCCCGTCAGGGTCGCGGATGAAAGAAGCCCTTCCGCAAGGAAGGGCTTCTTCACCATCGGGGGTCGGTCAGCGTTCACGCCGACCCGACCCTCGAGGCTCTGTAGCTCAGTTGGTAGAGCGCACGACTGAAAATCGTGAGGTCACGGGATCGACGCCCGTCGGAGCCACTTCAAAACCCTTCTCTGACCAGGATTTTCTCTACTCCATCGATCTGTGGATGAGCGTCGGCTGCCCGATTTGCCCACATTTGCCCACACGATAGAAATTTCTCGGATCGTGAAGTCACTGGGCCTCATCCGCGGAGGCCTCCGCTAGCGCCTAGGGGATGATCGGCAGCTGGACGTACCCGACATGCTCGGGGCCGGTGTGAATCGTGTTCGTGGCTCCGTCGTGATGGCTCGGGTTGTACTCGTGCGTCAAACCGTGGGCGACACCATCATGCGGCTGGATGTCGATCCGGATCCGCTGGCCTCTGAGTAGCCTGCCGACGTTCGGCACCAGCGCGATTTCCACGGGCACAATCTCACCGTCACGAAGGGGCGCGTAGTCCGCCCTCAGGTGGGTGTGCTTGGGCTGGTACGACGTTGACCTCTCGACGTCGAGCGTGCGATGGGAGACCTTCAGCCAGCCTTTGGTCAGCGGCGCGATTCGGAAGGGGAAGCCCATCGTGGTGTGACCGGTGAAATCCACCTCGCGATCGTCCTCGCCGATGACCCGGACCGAGACGAAGAGATCGATGTCCTCGCTCGTCGACGACACCCACAGCTTCACCTTTCCGAAGCCTCCGATGACGGCATCCTCAGGGAGCGGGTCGCTGATGAAGGAGACGCCTGTCACATAGGGATCGGATTCGGCCGACGCCGGATCGACTCGCGGGCTCCCGACGGGCGCAGGCGGCGCGAGCTGGATCTGTGCCGAGTAGCTGACCTGCTCTTCCTTGTCGGGCGTCATGGTGGACAGCCGCAAGAAGTCAGATCGAAAGCCGTCGCCGAGCCAATCCGAGGCACTCGCGTCGAAGTACCACTTCGGATATTCGGTCCGGGCGACCGGCCATTCGTTCTCCTCCTGGATGTACGACGTGCCGTCGCCGCTGCGGATCTCGAGCCGAATCGGCGGCCGATCCATGATCCCGTTCTGGATGCCTTTCAGCCAGAAGTCGAAGAACGCCTTGTGCTGCGCCACCGCCTCTGCGGAGTACGAGCGCTGGAACCAGTCCTCCCAGAAGTCCAGCTTCTTGTTGGGTGTCGGGGTGTCGAGGTACGCCGAGTTGCCGCCGAGCTGGTGGATGTTGGAGAGGTGCGTCGTCGACGCGACGGCCCAGAGCGGAACCGTCACCTCGCTGAGGTCGGGGCTCATGAACACCTCCGAGCGCGGACCGAAGATGGCCTCCGGATTCGAGTCCCGGAACGGGCTGTTCTTCATGATGCCCACGAAGTCGGCCACGTCCTTCTCGCCGATGATCGGCGGCATCAGACCCGAGACCCTCCAGATCGGCCAGAACTGCTCGTTGAGAACGCCGCCGTTGTACGCGACATCCTCGTAGAGGTCGACGTCGGTTCCGATCGCGATCATCGCCTTGAGGTGCGCCGGGTGGAGGCTGGCGGCGGCGTGCTGACTGATCGCCAGGTACGACATCCCCCACGTCCCGACCGCTCCGTTGGACCAGGGTTGCGTGCCGGCCCATTCGATGGCGTCGCGGAAGGCTTCGGCACCCGCGATTCCCCAGGGGGCGAGCTGCCCCGGACTGGCGCCGGCACCCGGCATGTCGACGCGGACGACCGCGTAGCCATCGGGCACCCATACCGCGGTGCTGACGGACTCGTGATTCTCG
>JALYHS010000333.1 GCA_030776385.1 Actinomycetota bacterium | reverse complement strand
GTCGCTACCTGATGGATGACTTCCATCGCGCCGGCGGCCTGCTCTCGGTGCTCCGCGAGGTGAAGGACCTGCTCGACCCGACCGCCCTGACGGTCACCGGCGAGCCCCTGGTCTCGTATCTCGACGAGGCCCGCATCTGGGACTCCGAAGTCATCTCGGTGCGCGAGTCTCCCCTGATCCCGGATGCCGGGATCGCCGTGCTGCGCGGCAACCTGGCACCCGGTGGGGCGATCATCAAGCCCGCCGCGGCATCCGCGCATCTGCTGCAGCACCGCGGCCGCGCCGTGGTCTTCGACTCCATCGAGGACATGCACGCCCGCATCGACGACCCCGAGCTCGAGGTGGACGCCGACTCGGTCCTCGTGCTGCGCGGCTGCGGCCCGAAGGGGTACCCGGGCATGCCCGAGGTGGCGAACATGCCGTTGCCGAAGAAGCTGCTCGAGCAGGGCGTGCGCGACATGGTCCGCATCTGCGACGGACGCATGTCCGGAACGGCATATGGCACCGTCATCCTGCACGTCACGCCAGAAGCCGCCGCCGGCGGGCCGCTCGGCATCGTCGAGACCGGCGACTGGATCGTGCTCGACGTGCCGAAGCGCCGCCTCACCCTCGACGTCACGCAAGAGGTGTTGAACTCCCGCTCCCCCAACAAGGCCACTGTCGACGGCTTCGCCAGGCCGACGCGGGGCTGGGAGAAGCTCTACGTCGACCACGTGATGCAGGCTGACACCGGGGCCGACCTCGACTTCCTGCAGGGATCGAGCGGCGACAGGGTCTCGCGTGAGTCGCACTAGCGTCGAGCTCCGGATGCCGCCGCGGCTCCCACCCGTGGATGCGGGCCTGCTGCGTGCCCTCGAACTCAGCGTGCCGCACGGCGTGCACTCCCGGGCCACCGATCGCCTCGCCTTCGCGCACGACGCCTCGCACTACCTGCTGACCCCGCAGGCGGTGGTGGCCCCGGAGTCCGCGGCGCAGGTGGCCGCGCTCCTCCGGGATTCCGCGCGGCAGGGCGTGCCGCTCACCTTCCGTTCGGGCGGCACCAGCCTGAGCGGCCAAGCATCGACCGCGGGCATCCTGGTCGACACCCGCCGCCACTTCCGCGAGATCGAGGTGCTCGAAGGCGGGCTGCGCGTGCGCGTGCAACCGGGCGCGACGGTGCGCGCGGTGAACGCGAGACTCGCCCCGCACCACCGCAAACTCGGACCGGATCCGGCCAGCGAGGGGGCGTGCACGATCGGCGGGGTCGTTGCCAACAACTCGAGCGGGATGTCGTGCGGCACCGAGTTCAACACCTACCGCACCCTCGAGTCCGCGGTGCTGGTGCTGCCGAGCGGCACGGTCATCGACACCGGCGAGCCGGATGCCGATCTGCAGTTGTACGCCCTCGAACCCGAGCTGTACGAGGGTCTGCTGCGGCTGCGGGATCGTGTGCGCGGCAACCCGGGCTCGCTCTCGCGCATCGCGACGCTCTACGCCATCAAGAACACGATGGGATACGGGGTCAACTCCTTCGTGGATCACGAGCGGGCGATCGACATCCTGTTGCACCTCGTCATCGGCTCTGAGGGGACGCTGGCATTCGTGGCGTCGGCGACGTTCCGGACCCTGCCGGCGCTTGCGCAGCTCGCCACCGGGCTGCTCGTGTTTCGGGACCTCGACGCCGCAACCGGCGCACTGCCGGAGCTCGTGGCATCCGGATTCGCGACCATCGAACTGCTCGACGCGACCTCGCTCCGGGTGGCACAGCGTGATCCGCAGGCCATCGACTCCCTGCTCGCCCTGGACGTCACCACGCAGGCCGCGCTGCTCGTCGAGCACCAGGCCGAGACCGCGGACTCGCTGGTGGAGCGCGTGGAGGCCAGCCGCACCCTGCTCGAACGGCTGCCGCTGACGACGCCCGCAGAACTGAGCCAGGATGCCCGCACGCGCGCCGCGCTCTGGCACATCCGCAAGGGGCTCTACGCGACCGTCGCGGGCAGCCGGCCGTCGGGGACGACGGCCTTGCTCGAGGACATCGCGGTCCCCGTCCCGGCGCTGCTCAACACCTGCACCCGACTGGTGCGGCTGTTCGACCGCTACGGCTATCAGGACAGCGTGATCTTCGGGCACGCGAAGGACGGCAACATCCACTTCATGCTCAACGAGCACTTCGGGGATGCCTCGACGCTCGACCGCTACGTCGCCTTCACCGAGGAGATGGTGGAGCTCGTGCTCGGCCACGACGGCACCCTCAAGGCCGAGCACGGCACCGGCCGGATCATGGCGCCGTTCGTGCGTCGCCAGTACGGCGATGAGCTGTTCGAGGTCATGCAGGAGGTGAAACGGCTCGTCGATCCGCTCGGACTGCTGAGCCCGGGCGTGCTGCTCAACGAGGACGCCACCTCGCACGTCTCGAACCTCAAGGTCGCCCCGACCGTCGAGGTCGAGGTCGACCGCTGCGTGGAGTGCGGCTACTGCGAACCGGTCTGTCCCAGCAAGGACCTCACGCTCACGCCCCGGCAGCGGATCGTGCTGCGGCGCGAGATCGCGCTAGCCGAGTCGACGGGAGACCGCGAACTGCTCTCCGAACTGACGAGCGAGTACGACTACGACGGCATCGACACCTGCGCGGTCGACGGGATGTGTGCGACCGCGTGCCCGGTGCAGATCGACACCGGCGACCTCGTGCGACGGTTGCGCCAGGAGCAGCGCGGACCGGTCGAGCAGGCGGGCTGGAAGACGGCGGCTCGGCACTGGGACGGCGCTTCGCGCGCGGGTGGAATCGCGCTGAGCGGCGTGAAGCTGCTGCCCGCACCGCTCGTGACCGGAGCCTCCGTGCTCGCGCGCAAGGTGTTCGGCGAGGACACGGTGCCACGCTGGGATCGCGAACTGCCCGGTGGTGGCGCACGACGAGTCTCGCTGCACCGGGAGGACGCGGACGTGGTGTTCTTCGCCGCTTGCATCGGCACGATGTTCGGGCCGGCGGACGCCCAGAATGGGCGCGGCCCCGGAGCGGAGAGCGCGTTCCTGCAGCTCTGCGAGCGCGTCGGAGTTCGCGTGCGGACACCCGACGGTGTGGCGGGCATGTGCTGCGGCACGCCGTGGAAGTCGAAGGGACTGAGCGACGGCTTCGCCGAGATGCGCGAGCGCGTGCTTCCGGCGCTGTGGGAGGCATCCGAGCACGGCCGGCTCCTCGTGGTCGTGGATGCCGCGTCCTGCACGGAGGGCGTGGAGCGGTTGATCGGCGCGGGCGACGAGGCAGGTCATGCCGAGCCCGACGAGCGTTTCCCGGGCCTCCGGGTCGTCGACGCGGTGCAGTTCGTCGATGAGCACGTGCTGAGCGCGCTGACTGTGACGGCTCCGATCGGCTCGATCGCGCTGCATCCGACCTGCTCCTCGACCCAGCTCGGCACGAACGAAGCCCTGTCTCGGATCGCCGGAATGATCGCGAGCGATGTCGTGATTCCCGACGGCTGGGGATGCTGCGGCTTCGCGGGCGACCGCGGCATGCTGCACCCCGAACTGACCGCCTCGGCAACCGCGCGGGAGGCGGCATCCGTCAACGCACGCGCCTTCGACGCGTACGCCTCGACCAACCGCACCTGCGAGTTGGGGCTCACGCGCGCGACCGGGCACGAGTACGAGCACCTGCTCGAGACCCTGGAACGCACCACCCGACCTCTGCATGGAGCCGCGAAGGAGACATCATGACGCGAACCGCAATCATCACCGGGGGCATGAGCGGACTCGGAGCCGCCTCCGCGATCCGACTCGCCGAGGACGGCGTCGAGGTCGTCCGCTTCGACCTGAGCGCGAACGCGGATGTCGTCGTCGACGTCTCGGATGCCGCCGCCGTGGACGCCGCGGTCGCGCGGGTGGGTGGCGCCGACATCCTGCTCAACTGCGCCGGAATCGTCGGACCGAACATGCCGCTGTGGGAGGTCGATGGCGAGGCCTGGGACCGGGTGTTCGCGGTCAACGTGCGCGGCACCTTCAACCTGTGCCACGCCGTGGTGCCCGGCATGCGCGAACGCGGCTGGGGCCGCATCGTCAACTTCGCCAGCATCGCCGGCAAGGAGGGCAACCCGAACCTGGCGGCGTACTCGGCCTCGAAGGGCGCGGTCATCGCCATGACCAAGTCGCTCGGCAAGGAGCTCGCCACCAGCGGCGTCATCGTGACCGCGGTCGCCCCGGCCGTGATCGAGACGCCGATGAACGCGGACAACACCCCCGAGGTGCTGCAGTACATGACGAACCTGATCCCGATGAAACGTCTCGGCCGTGCCGAGGAGGTCGCCGAGTTGGCGGCATGGCTCGCCTCCGACAGGGTCAGCTTCTCGACGGGCGCGATCTACGACATCAGTGGCGGACGCGCGACATACTGATTTCCGATGGACGATTTCAATGGATGAGCGCCGAGAGACCCCCGGCGTTTCCGGCGTTCCCACGATGGTCACGGTCGCCCGAGAGGCCGGCGTCTCGGTCGCGACCGTCTCCAACGCGCTCAACAACCCGGACCGGGTCGCGAGCGACACCCTGACGCGGGTGCGCGAGGTCATCGATCGGCTGGGATTCATCCGGAACAACGCGGCCCGCTCGCTGGTCACTCGGCGCTCGGATGGCCTCGGACTGGTCGTCCCCGATCTCGAGAACAGCCTGTTCGTCGACATGGCTCGGGGGGCACAAACCAGTGGTCGCGAACTCGGGCTCAACCTGCTGGTCGCCAACTCGGGGTTCTCGCTCGACAGCATGCGAGAGGATCCCGAGCACCCCGATCAGCAGGACCAGTACCTCGACTACTTCGCCGAGGCGCGAGTTCGGGGGCTGCTGCTGAGCCCGATGCGTGATCCGCGCTCGGGGATGGGACGGATTCGGGAGCACATCGTCCCGATCGTCGTCCTCAACTGGGACGACCCGGAGCCCGACTGGTGCACCGTCGTGATGGACAATGAGCAGGTCGGTCGACTCGCCATCGAGCACCTGGTGAGCACCGGCATCCGGCGGGTCTACTTCTTGTGCCCGCAGGCGCCGCTGCAACCCCTGGTCGACCGACGACGCGGGGCGTTCGCCGCGGCTGCCGCCCTCGGCGTCACCGTCATCGAGGTCGCCACCGACGACCTCTGGAGCCTCGACGGCCGGGTCGCGGCGGGGCCGATCATCGACGCCTGGACAGCAGCAGACGGGCAGATCGCCCTCCTCGGCGTGACCGACGCCGTCGCACTCGGAACGCTCGAGGCGCTGCGAAGCCGGCCCCACATCCGGGTCCCCACCGACATCGCGGTGATGGGGATGGACGACAACCACCACGCCGATCACAGCGACTGGATCACCCTGACGTCGTTCGACTTCCCCGGTTTTCAGATGGGCGAGCAGGCCATCCGGATGCTCGCAGACGAGCTGGCCGCTCCGGTGGGAACGCACGTGCACCAGCGCATCGTGCTCCCCGCCGAAGTGCACCCGCGCGCGAGCACCGGGCCGGCTCTCGCCTGATCGATATCAGCGGCCCTGACGCATCCGGCCGGGCTTGCGCTCGCCCTTGACCGCGGGCGCACGCCCCTTGCCCTTCGACGCCTTGGCTTTGCCGCCCGGTTTCGCCGCCGATGCGATGGCCGATTTCGCCGACTGGTCGAGCTGGCGCGTGGCGTCGATGAGGAAGGCCTCCCCCTCCGGCGTCAGACGCGTCGAGCTGACGCCCGACTCGAAGAGCTCGTAGCCCAGCTGCTCCTCCATGTATCGGATGGACGCGATGAGCTCGGGCCGCGGCATCCCCAGGGCGCGAGCCGCGTGCGCGAAATGCAACGCGGTCGCCGCGGCGACGAACTGCCTGAGCGCGGTGTGATCCATTCGGCACAGGCTACGCTCGCGAGGCGTAGTAGTCGGCGACGACCTGCTGACCGGGCTTCGCATACATGCAGTAGTCGGTGTTCGACTCGGCGTCCTCCGGTGCGTACAGCTTCACCGGCCAGTCCCAGAGTGCGAAACCCCCGACCCACTCGCGAGTGCGGCAGGCCTCGAACATCTCGGAGAGATAGGAGGCCTGAGCCTCGCCGGACGGCGCGCCCCGCAGCGTCCAGTCATTCGGCCGCTGCGGCGAGGTGTCCCGGCTCGGGCATCCGGCCTCGATGAAGAGGAACGGCTTGCGGTGCCGCTCGACGACCGGGGCGATCCGGTCGAGTTGGTCCTCCCACTGACCGGTCGGGTAGTAGCCGCTGGCGGAGATGACGTCGACCGCGTCCCACCAGGTGACGTGATCCTCCTGGTACTTGTCGCAGTTGTACGTGACGATTCCCGAATACACGGCCCGCACCGCGTCGATGAGGGCGCGCCACTCCGCCTCGCGCGGGTCGGCGCGCACCATCTCGCACCCGATGCAGAGCATCTCAGCACCCTCCTGCTCCGCGATCTCCGCGAAGTGAACGAGGTACTCGGTGTACGACGCGAACCAGTCACTCCAGTGCGCCTCACCGGGCACATCCCAGTCGAAGAAGCCGATGTAGCCGCGCCAGAGGCCGTCGCGGCAGTTGACGGTCGGCTTCAGGATCGCCTTCCACCCCCGGTCGTGGACGGCGCGGATGGCCCAGCGCACCTCGTCGTCGCTGGGCGTCGGCTCCTCGCGCCAGGGGATCTCTGTGGAGACCACGGTACCCTGCAGCGTCGCGAATGCGATCGTCACCCAGTTGAGGTGGAGCGGCTTCATCTCATCGAGCGAGTGCTCGGCCTCGAGGGTCGCCCAGGTACCCCGCACCCCCGTCCATCCCCAGGTCATCGCCGAGACGTGCTCGTCGAGGATCGAGAGATCCGGAGTGGCACTCGTCTTCGTGGTGCGATCGGTCACACTTGCACCCGTGCCCTTCGCCCCGTCACGAGCGCGTTCGCGTGACGGAGAACGTCGTGCTCGAGGAACCGCTCCGGATCCACGTCGGACGCCGTCCTGACGGTGAAAACGGCCCGCTCACCGGGGAGCAGCGTCACCAGCATGTCGTCGACCTCGGCGTCGGGCGCCGCGACGTCGGCCAGCAACGCCAACTCGCGGACCAGGGCGTGCGCGGTGACCACGACTTCCACGCCCCCATCGACCCGATGGGCCTCCGCCGACAGCTCCGCCTCCGGCAGCTCCGAGTCCCGGAGCTCGGCGAAGAACCACAGCCCGCGCTCGTCGCCGAACTCCGCGACGACGAACTCGGATGCCGCAGACCCCGGTGTGGCGACCGACGGGTCCACGCGCACGCGCACGGCATGCCGAGCCGCGACATCCAGCTCGGTCGTGGACTCGGCGAGCACCGCGCCGTCGAATGCGCGGCGCGTGACGCGCAGCGGCCCCTGCCAGGCAACCCCGGTGTCGTTAACGACCGCCACCTCGAGCCCGTCGCCCTCCGGTTGCACGGTGATCAGTCGGGGCGCGTACGCCGCCCGCAGCGCATACCAGAGCGGCTTCTTGCGGCCGTAGCCGTCGACCGCTGCCCAGGAGACGACGGGCCAGCAGTCGTTGAGCTGCCAGACGATCGCACCCATGTTGTGCGGTTGCAGTGAGCGGAACCACTCGATGGCGGTCCGGATCGCGAGCGCCTGGTTCAAGCCCATGGCCCAGTTCCACTCCGGCATGGTGTTCGGCAGCGGAAGGTGCGGAACGAGCCCGTCGGTGAGCTTGACGTTGCCCTCCATCGCCTTCTGATGCACCAGCATCGACGGCGACTCGGGGGTCAGCGGCTTGTCGGGAAGGGCCTCAGTGAGAGTCGCCCAGGTGGGGGGACCCTGCCATCCGAACTCCGAAACGAACCGCGGCTTCTGATCGCGGTATCGCGGATAGTCGAGCCGATTCCAGAGCTCCCACTGGTGCATGGTCCCGTTCAACTCGTCGTTCGGGTGCATCGCCGGGTCAGGCGAGAAGGGGCTCGCGGGGGTGTACACGACGTGCGGGGCGAGCTCCGCCACCAGCCGGGGGAAGACCTCGTAGTAGTAGCCGGCGCCCCACGTCCTGCCCTCGAGACGCGCCTTCCAGCCCCACTCGACATGGCCCCAGACGTTCTCGTTGTTGCCGTTGAAGATGACGAGCGACGGATGCTTCGCCAGGCGCACCACGGCCTCGCGGGCCTCGGCGGCGATCTCGGACGCCATCGGCTCCTCTTCCGCGTACGCCGCGCAGGCGAGCAGGAAGTCCTGCCAGGTCAGCAG
>JALYHS010000332.1 GCA_030776385.1 Actinomycetota bacterium | reverse complement strand
GATTTCGGTCGCGGCGGCGCGGACGGTCGTCGGCAGACTCGTGGCAGAGCTGGGCGACGGCGGAATGTTCCCGACAGCCGCAACCATCGCCCAACGGGGTGGTGCGGTGCTGCGCGGGCCGGCGAACCGGGTGGCCACCATCATCCGTGTCGCGGATGTTGTCGCGAGCGGCGATCTCATCCTCGCCGTCGAAACTCCCGCGGCCGAGTTGCGCGCCCAGCTGCTCGCGCTGCCGGGCGTCGGACCGTGGACCGCCGACTACCTCGCCCTTCGCGCCCTTGGCAACCCCGACACCTTCCTCGAGACCGATCTGGTGATCCGGCAGAGCGCGGAGTCGCTCGGTCTGCCGGGGGCGCCGAAAGCTCTAGCGGCGCGGGCGGCGGCCTGGGCGCCGTGGCGCAGCTACGCCGGCCTGCAGCTCTGGCGGCATCGGCCGGTTCGACCTCGAGCGGTTCGTCCCGCGACGCATACGATCGGGGAATGACCAGCGTCGAACCCGCGTCCGGGATCTCCTCCGAGTCCGAACTGCAGCGCCTCGAGCGCAACTGGGCCGAGATCCTGCAGGAACTGCGCGTGCTCCAGACCGGTACCCAGATCCTCACCGGATTTCTGCTCGCGATGGCCTTCCAGCAGCGCTTCACGACACTCAGCGGCGTCCAACTGGTGACGTACCTGACGCTGGTCGCCCTCTCGGTGCTTGCCGCGGTCCTCGCGCTGACTCCGGTGGCGCTGCACCGCGCACTGTTCCGGCGGCACGCGAAGCTTTTCCTGGTGCGTGCCGCGAACGTGATCCTGCGAATCGCACTCGTGGTGGTCGGGGTGACGTTGAGCGGGATCGTCCTGCTCATCTTCGACGTGGTCGTCAGCCCGCGGGCGGGGATCGTCGCCGGAACCATCACCGCCGTGGTCTGCCTGGCCGCCTGGCTCGCGGTCCCGGTGATCGCGAGGCTGCGCGACCCGGACTTCTAGGCCGGCCCGCGCCTCGCGAGTGGGCGCCCGCGGGAGGGAGTTAGGCCGACTTCTTCGCGGCGGGCTTCTTCGCCGGCGCCTTCTTGGCCGGAGCGGGGGCGGCCGCGCGCTTGTTCTCCACACTGCGCCGCAGCGCCTCCATCAGGTCGAGTACCTCGCCGCCGCCGGGCTCCGCACGCCCGAAGGTGGCTTCGGTGTCGAGCGCATCGCCCTGCTCGAGCTTCGCCTCCACCAGGGTGCGCAGCTGCGCCTGGTAGTCGTCGGTGAACTTCTCGGGGGTGAAGTCGCTCGCGAAGCTCTCGACCAGCGCCTTGCTCATCTTGAGTTCGGCATCCGTGATCTTCGGCACCTCATCCAGCTCGGGGAAGCGGGCCTCACGCACCTCGTCGTCCCAGAGCAGCGTCTGCAGCATGAGCACGTCATCGTGCACGCGCAGCGCGGCCAGCCGGGTCTTCTGGCGGAGCGCGAACTGGACGATGGCGGTGCGATCCGTGGCCTGCAAGGTCTCGCGCAGCAGCACGTACGCCTTCGTCGACTTGGAGTCCGGCGCCAGGAAGTAGCTCTTCTCGAACATGATCGAGTCGATCTGGTCGCTCGGCACGAACTCGACGACGTCGATGTCCTTGCTGCGCTCGGCCGGCAGCGATGCCAGATCCTCGGGCGTCAGGATCACGGTCTCGTCGCCGTCCACATATGCCTTGGCGATGTGCTCGTAGTCGACGATCTCGCCGTCGATCTCGCAGCGCCGCGAATACCGGATGCGGCCGCCGTCCTTGTCGTGCACCTGATGCAGCGGCACGTCGTGGTCTTCGGTCGCGGCGTAGAGCTTCACGGGCACGTTGACGAGCCCGAAGCTGAGGGAGCCCTTCCAGATGGAGCGCATCCTGCTATTTTCCTCTGCGAATGTGGACGATGTACACCCCCGTCATTACCGTGAGGTCATGGCCAAGGCGGAGGGCAGCGATACATACGTGGATGTCGGCGGTCACCGCCTGCGTTTGACCAACCTCGACAAGGTGCTCTACCCCGAGACCGGCACCACGAAAGCCGAGGTCATCGACTACTACTCCCGGGTGTCCGAGGCTCTGATCGCCGCCGCGAAGGATCGCCCCGCCACGCGCAAACGCTGGGTCTCGGGCGTCGGCACCGCCGAGAAGCCGGGCCAGGTGTTCTTCGAGAAGAACCTGCCGGACTCGGCGCCCGACTGGATCCTGCACCGGCCGATCCAGCACTCGGATCACGTCAACGAGTACCCGCTCGTCAACAACCTGGCCACCCTGGTCTGGATCGCACAGCAGGCCGCCCTCGAGATCCACGTGCCGCAGTGGCGGTTTGGTCGCAACGGGGCTCGAAAGAATCCGGATCGCATGGTGCTGGACCTGGACCCGGGCGATGGCGCCGGGCTGGCTGAGTGCGCCGAGGTCGCGAAACTCGTGCGAGAGCTGCTGCGGGGAATGGGGCTCGACCCCCAGCCGGTGACGAGCGGGAGCAAGGGCATCCACCTGTACGCCGCGCTCGACGGGACCCAGTCGAGCGACGAGGTCTCGGCGGTGGCGCACGAGCTGGCGCGGGCACTCGAGGCTGATCATCCGGATCTCGTGGTCAGCGACATGAAGAAGACGAACCGCACCGGCAAGGTGCTGCTCGACTGGAGTCAGAACAACGGTTCCAAGACGACCGTCGTGCCGTACTCGCTGCGCGGGCGCTCGCGCCCGACCGTTGCCGCCCCGCGCAGCTGGCGGGAGATCGCGTCCCCCGCCCTGAAACAGCTCGAGTTCGACGAGGTTCTCACGCGCCTCGCCGCGAAGGGAGACCTGCTCGCCGACCTCTCGGCGGGCCATCCAGCGCTGACTAACGGCCTGAAGGACCCGAGCGGCGAGGACCTCGCCGAGTATCGCCGGATGCGCAACAGGTCGAAGACGCCCGAACCGTTCGGCGACGTGGCGGGGAGCGATCCGAGTTGGACGCCGGATCCCGACAACCCGCACTTCGTGATTCAGGAGCACCACGCGAGTTCGCTCCACTACGACTTCCGGCTCGAGCGCGACGGGGTCCTCGTCAGCTGGGCGGTGCCGAAGGGGGTGCCGACCGATCCGACGCAGAATCACCTGGCCGTGCACGTCGAGGATCACCCCTTCGACTACGGCACCTTCGAGGGGAGTATTCCGAAAGGGGAATACGGGGCGGGCGAGGTCGCCATCTGGGACCGCGGGCGCTACGAGCTCGAGAAATGGCGGGGCGTGAGCGACGGCGACCCGGACAGTGACCCCGCCGCCGGGCATGGCGAGGTCATTCTCACCATCCACGGCGAGAAGCACGGCTCGCAGCGACTCGCGCTCATCCAGACCAAGCAGGGCGACAACCCCAAGAACTGGATGCTGCACCTGATGAAGAGCCAGGATCCGGTCGACTGGGATGCCGAGGGCGGCCCCGTCAACAAGGTCACGGGAGACAAATGGCACGGCCACGCGAGCGTCTCGACCGGACGCAAGGGGCTCGGCACCCCGAAGAAGACCGTCGTCGGCTCGCGGCTGCCGAGCAACTCCCTGCATCCGATGCTCGCGACGCTCGGGACCGTGACCGGAATCGACCGCTTCCTCGGCGGGCCCGACTGGGGGTACGAGATGAAGTGGGACGGCATCCGCGCGATTGCGACGATTCGCGGTGACGAGGTCACGTTCCGCTCGCGCAACGGCCTGGACCTGACCGCGAGCTACCCGGAACTCGCCGAGCTCGCCGAGGCGGTGGTGGGCTCGGCGCGTGGCGACGCGGTGCTCGACGGCGAGATCGTGGCCCTCGACGCCTCGGGCCGCCCGAACTTCGGCACTCTCCAGAAGCGGATGGGCCTCACCATTCCGCGCGACGTGGAGCGGGCACGCCTCGCGACACCGGTGCACTTCTTCCTGTTCGACCTGCTTGCACTCGCCGGCGTGTCACACGAGCGCG
>JALYHS010000331.1 GCA_030776385.1 Actinomycetota bacterium | reverse complement strand
ATCAGCGCCTTCATCGAGCTGACCTCCGCATCCGGAGAACCCTGGGCGTACCCGCCGCTGTGGATCCACAGCACGGTGGGCGCGTCCTGCCGGAGCGTGAGCGGAGACACCACGAGCAGACGCAGCTCCGTTCCGTCCGGACGGGGCAGAGAGACCTCCGTCTTCCGGACGCCGGGGCTCGGCAGCCTCCGCAGCACCTTCAAGAACCCGACGTCGCCGCTCCGGAGCTGGTCGACGGTGCGCTCTCTGCCGAAGAGCCGGCTGACGATCGCGCCCGGAAGGCGCAGCTCCGGATCGATCATGTCCTTGGTCACCAGCATGTCGGTTCCTTCTCTCCATTGAGTGGTCCAGCATGAAGTCGCTGGACGCGGCAGCCCGCCGCGGGTCGGTCCGATGCTGCCGCGCTCGACCGATCTTCCGACGCGTTCATCCGAAGAGCAGCGCGGCTTCAGCCCCGGGTGCGGACGGGAGCTTCGGGGCGCTGGTGGCGTCGGCGCTGTTGACCGAGACGATCTCCGCACCGCGCAGGGCCACCATGCGGGCCTGCGCCCGGTTCACGGCGACGTCCACGGCAGCCATCCCGAGCCGTGCGGAGAGGACGCGGTCGTCCGCGCTCGGCACGCCACGGCGCTGCGAGAACCCCAGCGCCGTCGAGCGGGATTCGACGCCGGTGCGAGCCTCGGTCCTTTCTGGGCCCGGCGCCGGTCTCGCTCACTCGACGCGTTCTGACGTCCTCGAGACGGTTCGTCGAAGAGGTCGGCGTAGGTGTCGAGCGTCATGGCCGCGGAGGCGTGACCGAGCATCCGTTGCACTGCCTTCACATTGGCGCCCGCGCTCGCCGCGAGGCAGGCCCGCGGGACTTCGCCGTCGTGCGGGGGAGTCGACCCTCATCGACCCGATCGTGGCGGATGTGTCGCCGACGTTGCGCCCGCCGACCGGTCGCCGCGTTCACACGACGGGGGCTCGATTCCAGTGGTTGCAGGCGGGGCACATCAAGGCAGTACCCACGAGGTCACCTCGATCGAGATGCGATGCAAGCAACCGCTGGCAACGCCCGCACGCGAAGTCGACCTCGCCCGATCCCAAGAAATGCAGCCCACCCGGTCCCGAGGCATCAGCGGAGGCTCTGAGGTTGAGCACCTTCCAGAACGGGACAACCTGCATCATCACCGTCGTCGTCCTGATGCCGAATCGCGGAGGCACATCGGATGAGGCGGCCGGGACAGGTCGAACCGTCGTCGGGCGGTGAAGGTGGAGGGTGAGCGCCATGGGCGTCTCGCTTCTGGTAGGACGCTCCGCGCGGCACGCAGCCTGCGTCATCACTTCGTCGTGACGCGCACATCCTGCACCCGCGGGTCACGGCAACACCAGGGGCGAATACCGGACCACGGCGAATGAGATCGGGCGTCAGCCACGGGCCGCCGGCACGTGCCCGTTCCACGAGGTCGACCAGGTCCTGCTGCGCATCTCGCACGGGCTGGGTGGCTCTCCGGGAAGATGCTTGGTCGTCAGGCCCGGGGTCGTCATGGGCCTCATCGTCACACCGATCACCACTCGTGGTGATTCTGGTCGATCGTGGAGGACGTCAGTCTCAAGGCCGACGGTCCCCGCATCGGACACGTCAGCGATCAGGACGTCGATGCCGGGGCAGCGCGGCTGCGGAGGCGGAGAGTTCTCCCGCGGACGGGATCAGATCCCCTTCGAACCGTCATGAGCTCCGACGGCTGATGATCAGCGCTCGTCGGACCTTGTGCAGTTGAGGCATCAAGCCGTAGATCACGACCGGGACCGCGACCGTGACGAGGATCAGCGTGCGCAGCACCACGTTGAGGTCGGCCAGGACCGGTCCGACCAGCAGGTTGAGGCCGGTCAGCGTCGGGAAGACCGCGATCCAGATCATCAGGGCGAGCTGATGCGTGGAGGGCGGGGGAACGGTGACGGCGACGCGCGCCGTGGTGTGTGCGGACATGATTCTTCCTCGTGTCTGTGAGGAGGGGGATCGGGGCGTTCAGGCGGCGGTGACGCCGGCGCGATGGTCGGCCAGATCCCGCGCGGTGTCTTCCGCGACGAGGTCGGCGTTCACCGCGATGGCTGCAGCGGAACCCTGTCCGGCGGCCGTGACCACCTGTGCACGGGGATCGGCCGCGTTTCCAGCGATCCAGACCCCCGGCAGGCTGGTGAGGCCGGTTGGATCGTGCGACACCCATCCGTTCTCGTCCGCATCACAGCCGAGTTCCACCAGGAGCCGCGAGTTCGGCACGGGACGCGGCCGAACGAACACGGCGGAGCGGGTGGTCACCGTGCCGTCGGCGAGCGCAACGCCTTGCAGCGCGTCGTCCTGGACAGTGAGACCCGTGACGGCCCCCGTGACGATCCGGACGCCTCTGGCGGTCAGCAGCTCCTCCTGCTCGGGCGTGAGTCGATCGGTGTCGGAGAACAGGATCAGGTCTGCAGACCACTGTCTGATGAGCAGCGCGTGTCGGACCGCCTCCGGCGAACCGCCGAGCACGGCGAGCGGCTGATCGCGGACTTCGAAGCCGTGGCAGTACGGGCAGTGAAGGAGGTCTCGCCCCCACCGTTCCTGGACGCCGGGGATGTCGGGAAGCTCGTCGGTCAAGCCGAGCGCTCCGACGACCCGGCGGGCTGTGAGCGTGGTGCCGCCCGCCAAGCGCGCATGAAACCCGTCCGACAGCTCCGCGACCGTGTCGTCGAAGACGACGCCGCCGTACCGCGCGATCTCAGCGCGGCCCTCTCGCAGGAGGTCACCGGGTCGGGTGCCGTCCCGTCCGATGAAACCGCGCATCCGGCCGGCTGCGGCGTTCCGGGGAGCCCCCGCGTCGACGACGGCGACCGTTCGCCGGGCGCGCAGGAGCACCAAGGCGGCGTTCAGTCCAGCTGCTCCCGCCCCGATGATCAGGACATCGAATCTGTTCATGATCGTCAGCTTGAGCCGCCATCATCGGATCGGCACCGTTTGTTGCCGATACTGGGACGAGCAGAGGGCTGATGAGCACGACGCCGATCGACGCGGCGCTCCTTGCGGTCGGACCGCGACTGAATCGAATGCGCACGGAGCGCGGAATCACGCTGGTCGCCCTCTCGGAGATCACCGGGATCTCGAAGAGCACCCTCTCCCGATTGGAGACCGGACAGCGTCGGGCGAGCCTGGAGCTGCTGCTGCCCCTGGCGCAGGCATACAGGGTCCCGCTCGACGACCTGGTCGGTGCTCCCGCGGTGAGTGATCCCCGGGTCCGGCTGAAGCCCCGACGGGTGAACGGCCGCGTGGTTGTTCCCCTGACGCCGCAACGCGGTGGGGTGCAGGCGTGGAAGATCATCATCCCGGCCTCCCAGAACGATCCGAGGCCGAGAGTGCACGAGGGCTACGAGTGGCTCTACGTGCTGTCGGGACAGATGCGCCTGATCCTCGGAGAGCACGACATCGTGCTCGATGCGGGCGAGGTGGCCGAGTTCGACACCCGGCTCCCGCACTGGTTCGGAAGCGCCGGAGGCCGACCTGCCGAAGTGCTCAGTCTCTTCGGACATCAGGGCGAGGCTGCCCACGTGCGGGCGAAGTCCGGAGCGCACGGGGCCGCAGCGACGACGTCCTCGTAGGTCGGCCCTCGGCGGCCGGCACGCCGAACAGAGGCGACGGTCGAGCGCGCTCGGCAACCGATCGAAATCGCCCTTCCCTCCCGCGACTTCATGCCCCGCGATCCGCGCGAATACGCGGATCTGCAGGGGAGGTTCGCTCGCGTGCGGTCTTCGCTTACGGTGTGTGCGGGTCGAGCGAAAGGAACACCTGTGGGCCGGCTGATCTACGACAACACCACCACGGTCGAATTCGACGATCGACTGCTCGCGCACCTCCAGGTGGTGATCGGGACCAAGCTCCGGCGAGGCGAGGCGTTCTACCTCAACTGGACGGACGACGCCTCGATCGGTGACGGGCGGAACGCCATCTGGCTGCACCCCGCGATCCCGATCCGGCTCAAGTACGACGGCAGCCGGCGCCCCCGCCTGAACATGGAGTGGATCAATCTGCTCATGATCTCCGCGAGTTCGACTGAAGGTCTGCGACTGACTGCAGAGCCCACCGAGAGTCATCAGCGCGACGGCGAGGTCGTTCCATGAAGCGGGTCCATGTGCTGTACGGAGGGAACGAATTCCTCATCGGTGACAGAGACGCGGATGAGGTCGAGCGGGAGATCGAAGCCGCGCTCGCCTCCGGCCGGCCTGGGTGGCTCACGGTCAGCTACGGCGAGGGGCGGCCGACGAGGTGCCGCCTGCTCCTCACCCCGGGGGTGAGCGTCGCCGTCCTCCAGTTGCCCACCGACGCGTGACCGCTCGCAGGGAAGGGGCCGCAAGGCCGCTGACAGAGTGGTGAGCCCAGGAACGCGCGGGGAAGAATGGAGGCGTGCGACGTCTTCATTACGGCGGTGGCCACGTCCTGATCGGTGACGCGATGTGCAAAGCGCTGCTGCGATACGCCCGGGCGCTCGGCGAGGTGAACCAGGCCGACATCGTCACGATCCCGATCGCCTCCGAGGGCGGTGGGGTCGAGCATGCGCACTTCCTCATCGGCCCGGCGAGTCAACTCTTCGACACGCCGGTGGAGAACAGCTCCGAGGACCCGACCGACCCGGAAGTCGTCGCGCATCTCGAGCGTGAGACCCGCAGACTGCACCCGCCCACTCCCGCCTGGGAGGACGAGCTGACCGACTTCCCCCCGTTCGACTTCGACTTCGACTTTGACCACCCCGCTCCCTGAGCCGCACGCCGTGGCCGCGCCTCGATCGCGACCGGCCACTGCTTCAACTCGGACGCTGCGCGTCAGTAGGCGTCGAAGTCCACGAACTCCGGATCCTGCCCGTCATCCTCGACCGCTGCGCCCTCACGGAGACCTCGTAGCGCGCCGAGGCGTTTTCGTACATCTGCGGTCGCCTGCTCGACGCCCGGCAAGTCGACCTCGCCGAGCGTCTCGTCCAGGTTCTCGGTGAGCGCGATCTGGCTCGCCGGGCCGAGAAGCAGGCTCGCCTCGCTCGCTCGGCCGCCGGCGACCACAGGGATCGTGACGGTGTCGGTGGTGCGCGCACGACCGAGTTCCCTCGCGTACTCGAGCAGAGCATCGGCCAACTCGGCGGCCGTGACCGACACGTCCGCTCCGGCCATCGACACGCGCTTCAATCCCGTCACCCACCCATGATCCGCTGTGCTCCCCCCAGCCCACGAGGGGCTTGCGTCTCCCAGGAACCAGTGGTCGCGTTGCGCTCTTCCGCCCGACCGCATCGTGACCAAGGCCAACGCGAAAGCGCCCTGCTTCCGGTCAGGGAAGCAGGGCGCCACGAGCGTCGGCTCAGTTGCGCGGCTGACGGCTGCCCGACTTCGCGAGGCCGCGGGAGACCATGTAGCCGATCGCCAGTGCGGTGATGAGCTGCGCGGCCTGGAGTGCCTGGAATCGGTCGGTCGAGCCGCTCTGGTCGTGGCCGACGACTCCGGCGGTGATCATGATGCCGACGGCGACGACGATGAACACGATGAGCTCGGTCGTCTTGAACGACGACTTCGTCTCCGCCGATCGGACATCGTGGTTGTCACGGACGGCTGTCGTCTCGCCGTAGGACGCGGAGTTGCTGGTGCCGGAGATGTTGGTCATGGGGTGCCTTCCTGGCTGCTGTGAACCGGGCCAGGTGTGGCCGGGGGCGTGTGACGGTCCGTCGGGGATTCGGCCCTCACGCATGTCTACAGTCGAGGAACATGCTGTGTACCAGGGGTGCGCAAGGTGCGTGCGAGGCGTGCACTGCCTGCGCGTCTCCCGCCGGAGGTCGACCGAAGGTCCTGGTTGAGGCTTGACAACGGCTTCGTCCCACGCACTCACCGGTCCCCCTCTCTCCGGGAGGTACGGGCTTCCCGCTCGCCGCAGAGGACCGAAGGTGACTGCCGGGCAGTCCGTCGAAGCGGCTGAACTACGCCGGGGTGGTACCTGAGGAGTACCACGGTGCCAGGTGGGGCCATCCCGTGTGGACGCGGAGAAAGCCGCTTCTGCTCCGTACCGTCGGATGATGACCTCTCTCGCTCCTCGGCCTCCCGACCTTCCGGTGCGCCGAACCGTGCCGCGCTCCGTCGCGCCCGGCGAGGCGGCCCGCGCGAACGCCAGTTCGTACACGGCCCTCGCCAAGCGCATCAGGGCGGAGGGGCTGCTGGAGCGACGGCGGGGCCGATACGCCTTCCGGGCCGGTGTGCTGGCGGTGCTTCTTGCGACGTTGTTCGTGCTGCTCTTCACGTTCGGGCCCCACTGGTCGCAACTGGCCGTCGCTGTCGGGTTCTCCGTGGTGTTCACGCAGATCGCGTTCCTGACCCACGACAGCGCGCACAAGCAGATCTTCGCCTCGGGGCCGCGCGGTGAGGCCGTCTCCCGCGTGCTCGCGAACCTCGCGGTCGGTCTCAGCTACGGCTGGTGGATGAACAAGCACACACGGCACCATGCGAACCCGAACACGATCGGCAAGGACCACGACGTCATGCCTGGTGCGGTCGTGTTCGTGCCGGAGGACGCGGCGAGCCGGAGCGGACTCAAGCGCTGGCTCACCGCCAAGCAGGGGTTCTTCTTCATCCCTGTCCTGCTTTTCGCAGGCATCGACCTGCACATCAACGCGGTCAAGGCCGTGCTGGGCGGCGAGGCGATCGCACACCGGAAGCAGGAGACGGTGCTCATCGGCATCCGACTGCTCGGCTTCGCGACGCTCGTGATCCTGCTGCTCGGTTGGCCGCTGGGTCTGGCGTTCCTCGCCGTGCAACTCGGCAGCTTCGGCCTCTACATGGGCGGCACGTTCGCCCTGAACCACATCGGGATGCCCCTCATCGGCCGTGACCAGAAGGTCGACTACCTCCGCAGGCAGGTGCTCACCTCCCGCAACATCCGCGGAGGCCGCCCCATGGACGTGCTGATGGGCGGACTCAACCTGCAGATCGAGCACCACCTCTTCCCGAACATGCCCAGCTCCAGCCTCCGTCGGGCCCGGGTCCTCGTCCGCGAGTACTGCGCCGACCTCGGCGTGCCCTATACGGAGCACCGATTCGCCGGCGCGTGGCGCCTCGTGCTCGGCTATCTGCACCGCGTCGGCATCCGCCACCCCGACCCCTTCGACTGCCCCGCCGCGGCCGCGTTCCGCACCGCTTGAGCAGGCACCTCACGAGAATCGGGCGGCCCATCGCTGCGCTGCGCCGGGCCGACACTGTGCTCGACCCGGCCGGTCAGCCCGTGATGTCCTTGCGATGGAACCACCATGCGGCGGCGGGGCCGAGGACGAGGACCCACAGCAGCCCGTTGCTGAGCCCGTCCGCGACGGGTCGGAGGTCGATGGGCTGCAGGAGGAGCTGCTGGTAGGCGAACGCGTAGTGCGTGGGCAGCCAGAGACGGAAGTCCTTCAACGCCTCGACCTTGTCGAGGGTGCTGGTCAGGATGTCCATCACGACGACACCGCCGGCGGCGGCGAGGGGCGAGTCGGTCAGCACGGTGAGGAGGAGCCCGAGGGCTGCGGCCCAGAGCAGGCCGAACGGGGTCACGGCAGTGGCGAGCGCGAGACGGGCGACCGTCTGGCCGAGGTCGAGCCGCGGGCCGTTGGGCACCTGCATCCCGCCGGGCCCGTAGGAGATCATGCCGACGAGCAGCGCGATCGCTGCCATTCCGACGAGACCGGAGACCAGGATCAGCGCGGCGGCGGCTGCTTTCACGCCCAGGAGACGCACGCGCGGTACCGGGATCGCGAGCAGGTACTTCAGCGTCGAGCGGGACGCCTCCCCGGCGATCAGATCACCGAACAGGACCGCGGCGACGATCGTGACGAGATATCCGCCTGAGACCAGCAGCACGAACGCTGCGAAGCTGCCGCCGGACGCCTGCGCGAGGGCAGCGAGGTCGGTCCCCGTCTGCGAGGGCTGCGCTCCACCGAGGAGGAACGCGACGCGGACGGCGAGCGGAAGCGCGAGCAGGACGCCGACGGCGGCCTGAACCCGCCACTGGCTGAGTTGTCGGATGAGTTCGACGTGCAGCGGCAGCGGGGTGCGGTGCGACCACGCCGACGGTGCCCGAACCTTGATGGTAACCCCTTCGGACCAGCCTCTCCGATCAGGTCGAGGAACACGTCCTCGAGAGGCCGCTGACTGCGAAGGTCCGTGACGTCCAGTCCTGCGTGCACCAGGGCGGTGACCACGGCTCCGGTCGATATCGCGCCGGGTACCACGCGCACCGCATCCGAACCGACCTGGTGCACCGATTCCACGTCCAACGCTTCCAGTGCGGCGACCGCCGCCTTCGGATCGTCGACCTCCAGGAGAAGCTCCTCCGACATGCCTGCGATGTCGGGGACGGGGCCTGAGGCGACGATGCGGCCGTGGGACATCACGACCAGATGGCTGCAGGTGCGCTCCACCTCCGCAAGCAGGTGCGAGGACACGACGACGGTGCGACCGCCCTCCGCGTACTGCCGCAGCACGCGACGGAGCGCGACGATCTGCGGAGGATCGAGACCGTTCGTCGGCTCATCGAGGACGAGCAGCTCCGGCATGCCGAGCATCGCCTGGGCGATGGCGAGCCGCTGGCGCATCCCTTGGCTGTATCCGCCGACCCGACGGCTGATCGCGGGGCCCAGGTCGGCGATCGCGAGCACCTCGTCGAAGTGCGCCTCTCGCCGGGGGCGCCCTGTGGCAGCCCAGTACAGCTGGAGGTTGCGGCGGCCCGAGAGATGCGGCAGAAAGCCCGGGCCCTCCACGAAGCAGCCGATCCGTCGGAGGACCGGGGCACCGGGAACCACTCGGGCGCCGAACGCCTCGATCTCGCCGCTCTCGGGACGCGTGAGGCCCAGGATCATCCGCATCGCGGTCGTCTTGCCCGCCCCGTTCTCACCCAGCAACCCGACGACCTGCCCACGCGCCACGGTGAAGGTGATGTCGTCGACCGCGACGAAGCCCGAGCGGAAACGCTTGGTCAAGCCCCGGACCACCAACGGGGGAGCCGATCGGCCTGGCGTGCCGAGCACCGAGCCGTTCCCCGCCTCCTCGGCCAGCCGGGCGGTCCGCAGGCGCAGTCGGCCCACGAGGGCTGCGCCGAGGAGGAGCAGGACCGCGATGGCCAGCAGCCGGCCGATCCTGCCGAGCACGGAGCTGCTGGGCAGCGCCACGCTGCCTCCGTTCACCGACGCGGAGAGCTGAGGAAGAACGATGTGGCCGTCGGTCGAGAGACGGAACGATGCGGGGGTCGACGAGCCGCTGAAGCCGCTGTCCGTGGTGCGCACGGTCAGCTCGATCCTGTCCCCGGCGGCCAACCGCCACGTCGTAGCCGGGAGGTCCACAGAGATCGTCGCTCCGGCCGCAGGCACCCGCACTCGAATCGGCGCCACTCCTCCCGGCAGCTGCCGACTGATCGAGCCGGTCAAGGCGGTGAGCTGGCCGAAGAGCACGACGTCGCTCGCGACCGGTGTGACAGGCACGACGCGGAGGCGGACACGAACGCTGCCGACGAGCACCACGGGGGCGCTGAGCG
>JALYHS010000330.1 GCA_030776385.1 Actinomycetota bacterium | reverse complement strand
CCTTGAGGTCGGGCTTCGACTCGCCGCCGAGCGACTTCCCGAGGGATTCGCCCGAAAACGGGATGTACCCATACGGATACCCGGCGGCCGGCGGCCTGGTCGACAGGCGGTCGTCAAGGGGCAGGTCGAAGAAGTCGATCGTGGCCTGCCAGGCGCGGTCGGCGACGGAGTCGGGCACGCCGTGGCCGACCACCTGAAAGAACCCCACGTTTCGGCAGACGTCGTCGAGTTGGGCGCCGACGAGGGCAGGATCGCGGTCGAGATCGATAACGGGAACGTAGGCCATGACCTATTGTTACCCAACAGCCCAGTCGCTGCCAGGCCGGCGTCGGGCGATCAGTAAGGTGCTAAGCCGCTGGCGCGAGGTACTCGTCCCACTGGGGTTCGGCCCGCTCGACACCGCGCACCAGCCAGGTCGCGCCGTGCGGCGCGCGCGGACGAATGCGCAGGGTCCACTTCATCTAGTGCGGGGTCTTGTCGCCCTTCAGATTGTTGCAGGTGAGGCAGCACGCCACGAGATTCTCCCAGGAGTCGGCTCCGCCACGCGATCGCGGCAGCACGTGGTCAATTGTTCCGGCCGCGCCACCGCAGTAGGCGCAGCGGTGGGCATCCCGGCGCAGCACACCGCGGCGCGACACCGGCACATTGCGACCGCTCGGGATGCGCACGTAACGGCGAAGGATGATGACCGATGGCCGATCCCACATTCGATCGGACCCGTGCACTGGATGCTCATCGTCGCTCGCGACGATCGTGGCTTTCTCATTCATCACGAGCACGATGGCTCGCTTGAACGACACGACGGCGAGCGGCTCGTATCCGGCATTGAGGACCAGTGTGCGCATTGTCATCCTTTCGACGGCGCCTGCACGGCTTGCAGGCGTTTCGAATGCACCTCAGGTGTATGGAGTCAGGAGTCAGCAGCTACATAAAAAGGCACCGTCAAATACGACGGTGCCTCAGTGGATCGGTGCGCGAAAACTCGCACTCCGAAAACTGCTGTGGCGTATGAAGAATTCGGCGCGCGCATCCACGGTTTGGATGGTGCGCTTCATCAACATTCGCTCTCCTGGAGGCTCAATAGACCCAAGAACTACAGGGTAACCCAGAAACCGGATGCAGTCGGGGTAACGCAACGCGAACGATATGCAGCGAAATCTCGAACGAATCGGGTCAGCGGATGCCGAAACGCACGAAGTAGTAGTTGTTGTCGTAAATGACGTCGTTGCTGACCAGCCGGCCGGGATAGGGCGCGTGGATGAATCGGCCGCCGCCGATGTAAATGCCCACGTGCGAGCCGCCGTCCATCACGACGACGTCACCGGGAAGGGCTGCCGCTCGGGAGATGGGCGTGCCGATCTGTCCCTGCAGTCTCGACGAGTGCGGCAGCGCAATGCCGAACTGCGCATAGACGTAGGCCACCAGCCCGGAGCAGTCGAACCCGGAGGGGCTCTCCCCACCGAATTGGTAGGGCACACCGATGTAGCGACCCGCCACCGACACGACGGCGCCCAGACTGAAACTCGGAGTCGGCGCGGATATGAGCAGCGTCCTTGCTGCCGGGCCGGCTGTCGCGACGGACGTGACCGCGGCGACCTTCGCAACCGGGGCGATAACCCCGAAGGTGTCGCGCGCGAGAGCAGGTGACAGGTCGGCAGTGGCAGTCACGTGCACCGACTGGCTGTTGACTTCGAGGTGGTGTTGCTGGGCGATGCTCGCCCGATCGACGCTTGAGAGCGAAGTACTCGAGCCGTACGCGGGCAGCGCCAGCGTCGCAACCAGCCCCGGGAGCACGACCGCGACAACCGCCACGCTCAGGATGCGCGACTTGCGCCGAAAATTGGCCGGCCTCTCGATCCGCGGAGGCACGACATCCGCAGCCGGGCTGAATTGTTCGATCGGGTATCGCTTCGTCAAGAGTGCAACCTCCTGCGCCTCGGCCACTCGCCGCACTCGGTAAGAAGTGCGGGGCTGCCCCATCCGTTTCGTATGTGTGTTCACGTCCTGCGGGAAGAGACAGTTTTTGTGAGACGTCTTCGCGAAGGGCCCGCGACCGGAATTCTGGTCGACAGGACTTGTCGAGACTACGTGAGATGGCGGAGGATGTCACGCCACCCGAAGGGGATCAGGCCCGGCTACGAGGCGGCGTAGATGTGGGTTGCGACCTCGACCGGCAGCTCGAGACCCTCGCCGAAGCCGTCTACCTGCACAACAACGTAGGAGCCCAGCGACGAAATCACGGCAGATGCGCCGGGCATAACTCCTGCAGCTTTGAGCTGCTGCAGCAGTTCCGGCTCGAACTGAACCGGCTCGGCGAGGCGCCGCACGGTGACAGCGCGCTCCCCGCTCGCGGGCACCAGGTCGACGATGCTGGTGACGCCATCCATGAACTGGGCGGCCGGGACATCACCCAGCTCGGCGAGGCCCGGAATCGGGTTGCCATAGGGGGATTCGGTCGGATGCCCGAGCATCTCGAGCACGCGGCGCTCGACCTGCTCGCTCATCACGTGCTCCCAGCGGCAGGCCTCGTCGTGCACGTACGCCCAGTCGAGCCCGATGACATCCGCCAGCAGTCGCTCGGCGAGCCGGTGCTTGCGCATGACGTGGAGCGCGCGGGTGCGGCCCTGGTCGGTGAGCGCGAGGTGCCGATCGCCTTCGACGTTGACGAGCCCGTCGCGCTCCATGCGACCGATCGTCTGCGACACGGTCGGACCGGAGTGCCCGAGCCGCTCGGAGATGCGCGCCCGCAACGGGACGATCCCCTCTTCTTCGAGGTCGAGAATCGTCCGCAGGTACATCTCCGTCGTGTCGACGAGATCCGTCATCGTTCAACTCCCAGGTGGCCACCGGACCGGGCCAGCCTATCGGCCCACGCCCGAGTGCGCCGCCCGATCGCGCGGCCGCACCGAGGCCTGCATTGCCCCGACACCGTCTCCCGCACCGCCACTGCACGGCCGCGAAATCCTCGGCCCGCACGGCCTTCCGCACCGTCACGAGGGTCGACAGCGTCACGCCCATCCGCGGCGGACGGACCGACCCCCGCGGCACACTCCGCAAAGTAAGCACCGTGCGTAGTTTGTGGAGTGCCGCGAGGGCGAGACCGCCTCCCGATGCTCGATACGATGGGGACGTGACGCTCGAGATCCCCGCTGACCTCCTCCCCGTCGACGGCCGGTTCGGCTGCGGGCCGTCCAAAGTTCGCCCCGAACAGCTCGCCCATCTGCAGACGCACGCCAACATTCTCGGCACCTCCCACCGCCAGGCTCCCGTCAAAGATCTCGTCGCCCGCGTCCGCGGTGGCCTCGCTGAGCTCTTCCAGCTCCCCGACGGCTACGAGGTGCTCCTCGGCAACGGGGGATCCACCGCGTTCTGGGACGCCGCCGCTTTCAGCCTCATCGAGAAGCGCAGCGAGCATCTCGCCTTCGGCGAGTTCGGCGCGAAGTTCGGGGGCTCCGCGACGACGCCGTTCCTCGAGGCACCGCATGTCATCACGGCACCGGGCGGATCGCGCAGCGAGATCGAGGTGCTGCCCGGCATCGACGTGTACGCGTGGCCCCACAACGAGACATCCACCGGTGTGATGGCGCCGGTGACACGCGTTCACGGCGGTGACGCGGGGGCCCTCACCGTCATCGACGCGACGAGTGCCGCCGGCGGTGTGTACTTCGATCCGACCGAGACCGACCTCTACTACTTCGCACCGCAGAAGAACTTCGCCAGCGACGGCGGCCTCTGGTTCGCACTCGCCTCGCCGGCTGCCATCGAGAGGATCGAGAGGATTGCGGCATCCGATCGCTGGATCCCCGAGTTCCTGAGCCTCAAGAACGCCGTCGACAACTCGCGGCTCGAGCAGACGCTCAACACGCCCGCGCTGTCGACGCTGCTCCTCATGGAGAGCCAGATCGAATGGATCGCCGGCAACGGCGGCCTCGCCTGGGCCGACGCGCGCACGAAAGAGTCATCGGGCATCCTGTACGAATGGGCGGATGCTGCCGCCTTCGCGACGCCCTTCGTCGAGAACCCGGAGCACCGTTCGCAGGTCGTCGTCACCATCGACTTCGACGACAGGGTCGACGCTGCCACGGTCGCCAAGACCCTCCGCGCCAACGGCATCGTCGACACCGAGCCGTACCGCAAACTCGGACGCAACCAGCTGCGCGTCGCAACCTTCGTCGCCATCGACCCGGACGACGTGCGCACGCTCACGCGCGCGATCGACTATGTCGTCGCGAACACCGCGTGAGGCTTCGGCGGCTACTCGACCAGCAAGTAAGCTCAGCCCATGCGCCTGTGGCTGAAGGACTCGGAGCGTCGCCCCGACCCGACGCCCGTGCGCACGGATGACCGCAAAGCCGTGCTGGTCGGCATCGTGCTCTGGCTTGTCGCCCTCGGTGGTCTACTGTTCTTTCTTCGCCCGCTGCTTGCGGACGGGCGCGGCTGGTGGCTCTGGGCCGTCCTCGTCGGACTCGGGATCGGCCTCATCCTGCTCGTCTACACCCACCGTCGCCGACACAGCCGCTAGCCCGCCCGCGGCCAGGGCCTCGTCCGACTCGAAGTCGATCCCGTCATCCGGATCGTCGCCGTGGTCGTCGTCATCGTCGATGTCGTCATCGTCGATGTCATCGTCGTCGTCGTCATCATCATCATCATCATCGATGTCGTCCTCGGCGAGACTGTCCTCCTCGGACTCGTCGGCGTCTGCATCGTCCTCCGACTCGTCGTCGGGGTCCGCGTCGCCCGCGGCCAACTCACCGGCGGCGATCGCGGCCTGAGCGGCCTTGTAGTCCTCGAGTCGGTCGGCCCACGGGACCCAGTCGGGCGCGAGCACCGAACCCTCGCCGGGCAGCAGTTCGGCCTCCAGTACGGTCGGCTGCTCGCCGGGAAGGGTGGCGAGGCTGACCGTCCAATGCCAGTCCGGGTATCCCGGCATGGCGGAGGCGAACAGCAGGGTGCTGACGCCGTCGTCATCCGTCGACTCCGAGATGAGCGCGCCGACGGTGGACGTCGGCGTGATCTCGTGCAGGCCGGCGAGGGCGACGTCAACGAGCTCGGTCTCGACAGGCTCGACCACCGCGGGTTCGGTCTCGACAGGCTCGACCACCGCGGGCTCGGTCTCGACAGGCTCGACCACCGGGCTACGCATCCAGATCGTCGGCGACCTTGCGCAGAACAGCCGCGATCTTGCCGCCGTGGGTCTTGTCGGGGTAGCGCCCGCGACGGAGGCCGGCGCCGATGCTATCGAGGAGCTTCACCAGATCTTCGACGACGATCGCCATGTCGTCAGCCGAGCGACGGGTCAGCTTGCTGAGGCTGGGCGGGGCATCCAGAACGCGGACGGACAGTGCCTGTGCGCCCTTCTTGCCGTCGGCGATGCCGAACTCGAGGCGGCTGCCCGCGCGCACGATCGTGCCAGCGGGAAGCGCCGAGGCGTGCAGGAAGACCTCCTGGCCGTCATCACCCGCGATGAAGCCGAAGCCTTTGTCTTCGTCGTAGAACTTGACCTTGCCGGTGGGCATGGGGGACCTCTCGTATTCGGCGCGGGCGGTGGGGCCGACGGACTGGCCCTATCCTGGTGCTGTGGCAGAGAACACCCGCGTGCCCCTCAATCGTACCGAACGCATCCTGGCGTTCGCGGTGGCTTCTGTGGCGGGCATCTCGATCCTGTCGCTCGTCGCCCTGTTCATCGGGCGCGCCGTGAACGTCAGCTTCGCCGGCGGGGCATGGCCCGCGGTCGCCACACTGCCGGGGATCGGTCTTCCGCTGACGCTGATCGGACTGATCATCTTCATCGTCATCACCACCGTGCGGCGCGTTCGCCTCGCGCGCGATGCCGGCGAGTAGCGGTTCCGCGCTCGCGCTCGCGGCCAGGCTGCGCGCGCTCGACGACCACGCCCTGTCGCAGCTGGTGACGGATCGCGGCATCCGTCAGCAGGGCATCCGCGACTTCTTCGACCTTGCCGAGGCACTGCTCGACCGCGGCAACGTGCAGGCCGCCCTGCAGCGCCTGGATCGGCCGACCCTCGCCCTGCTCGCCGTCGCTGGCGATCTCGCGCAGACG
>JALYHS010000329.1 GCA_030776385.1 Actinomycetota bacterium | reverse complement strand
TCGAACTCCTTGATCCAGGTGTACTCGAGCTGCAGTGCTTCGAAGTCGCTGCCGACGACCGTCCACTCGACCTGATTGGCGCTGAGCACCATGTGCCGCGTGCGCTGATGCAGGCTGCGGAGGGGCTGGAAGTAGTTGCTGAGCCGCTGCCGCAGGTTGATGGCCTTTCCGACATAGATCACGCGCCCGCTCGCGTCGCGGAACCGGTAGACGCCTGGTTGGGTCGGGATCTCGCCCGCCTTGGGCTTCCAGTCCTTCGGGTCGGATGCGCGCGTCGGATGGCCGATCCGCCCCGTCATCCCGCTGGATGCCGCGCCGCCCTTGCCGGTTCCCCCCGCCGTCCGGCCCTCGACGAAGCCGGCCATCTCAGCCGGCCTTCCGGCGGCCCTGTCCCGCAGACTCGGCGTCGAGCAACTCGGCGAGGAAGCGACCGGTGTGACTGGCCTCCACCTTCGCGATGTGCTCAGGAGTTCCGGTGGCGAGAACCTCCCCGCCCCCCGAACCCCCCTCGGGTCCGAGGTCGATGACCCAGTCGGCCGACTTGATCACGTCGAGGTTGTGCTCGATCACGATGACGGTGTTGCCCTTGTCGACGAGGCCGTTGAGCACGAGCAGAAGCTTGCGCACGTCCTCGAAGTGCAGTCCGGTCGTCGGCTCATCGAGCACGTAGACCGTGCGGCCGGTCGAGCGCTTCTGCAGTTCGGTCGCGAGCTTGACGCGCTGCGCCTCCCCGCCCGAGAGCGTGGTCGCGCTCTGTCCGAGACGCACATAACCGAGGCCGACATCCACCAGAGTCTTCAAATACCGGTGGATCGCCTGGATCGGCTCGAAGAACTCGGCCGCCTCGCTGATCGACATCTCGAGCACTTCGGCAATGTTCTTGCCCTTGTAGTGCACCTGGAGGGTGTCGCGGTTGTATCGCTTGCCGCCGCAGACCTCGCAGGCGACGTACACGTCCGGGAGGAAGTTCATCTCGATCTTGATGGTTCCATCGCCCGCGCAGTTCTCGCAGCGGCCGCCCTTCACGTTGAAGCTGAAACGACCGGGTTGGTAGCCGCGGGCCTTCGCCTCCATCGTCTCGGAGAACAGGGTGCGCATCCGGTCGAAGACGCCAGTGTATGTGGCGGGGTTCGAGCGCGGAGTGCGGCCGATCGGCCCCTGGTCGACGTGCACGACCTTGTCGAGCTGCTCGAGGCCCGTCACGCGTTTGTGCTTCCCGGGCACCTGCCGTGCGCCGTTGAGCTCGTTGGCGAGCACCTTGTAGAGGATGTCATTCACCAGGGAGGACTTGCCCGAACCACTGACGCCGGTGACCGCCACGAAAGCACTCAGGGGGAAGCCGACCGTCACATCCCGGAGGTTGTTCGCCTTCGCCCCCTCCACGGTGATCTGCCGCTTCTTGTCGATCGGTCGACGCTTTCTCGGCATCTCGATCGAGCGTCGACCCGAGATGTAGTCGCCGGTGATGGAGCGGTGGTTGTCGAGCAGCGACTCGTAGTCCCCCGAGTGCACGACCTCGCCGCCGTGCTCCCCTGCGCCCGGACCGATGTCGACGACCCAGTCGGCGGTGCGGATGGTGTCCTCGTCGTGCTCCACAACGATCAGCGTGTTGCCGAGATTCTTGAGCTTCACCAGGGTCTCGATGAGCCGCCGATTGTCGCGCTGGTGCAGCCCGATGCTCGGCTCATCCAACACGTACAGCACGCCCGTCAGGCCGGAACCGATCTGAGTGGCGAGCCGGATGCGCTGCGCCTCCCCGCCGGAGAGAGTCGCCGCCGCGCGTGCCATCGTCAGATAGCTCAAGCCCACCTCGAGCAGGAACTCGAGCCGAAGACGGATCTCGCGCAACACCTGCGCCGCGATCTTCGCCTCGCGCGGGGTGAGTTCGAGGGCATCCATGAAGTCGTGGGCGTCGGCGAGGCTCAACTCGGACACCGTCGAGATGCTGGTGCCGGCGATCTGCACGGCGAGCACCTCGGGCTTCAGCCGCTGCCCCTCGCAGACCGGGCACGGGATCTCACGCAGGTACTCGCTGTAGCGCTGTTGCGTCCATTCGCTGTCGGCCTCGAGGTACTTGCGCTCGATGTAGGGGACCACACCTTCGAAACCGGTCGAGTACTTCATCGTGCGGCCGTAGCGATTCTTCCACTGCACCTGCACCTCGAAGTCGTTGCCGTCGAGGATCGCTTTCTGCACCTCGGGTTTCAGCTTCGACCACGGGGTGTCGAGGTCGAACCCCATGTCGCGCCCCAGGCCGTCGAGCAGACGCTGGAAGTAGCTGTACATGCCCTTGCCGCCCTGGTTCCAGGGCAGCACCACGCCATCGTTGAGCGTCAGGCTCGGGTCGCCGATCAACAGTTCGCCGTCGACCGCCATCTTGGTTCCGAGGCCGGAGCACTCGGGGCAGGCGCCGAAGGGCGCGTTGAACGAGAAGGTGCGGGGTTCGATCTCGGTGAGCGCGATCGGGTGGCCGTTGGGGCAACTCAGCTTCTCGCTGAAGGTGCGCCACGCGGTATCCCCCTCCCGGTCGATGAAGTTGATCATCACCACGCTGTCGGTCAGGCCGAGGGCCGTCTCGATCGAGTCCGTCAGACGGGTCAGCAGATCGTCGGATGCCACGAGCCGGTCAACCACAACGGCGATGTCGTGCTTGATCTGCTTCTTGAGCACCGGCGGCTCCGTGAGCTGGATCAACTCCCCGTCGACCAGCGCGCGCGAGTAGCCACTCGCCGCGAGCTCTTTGAAGAGGTCGACGAACTCGCCCTTCTTCTGAGAGATCACCGGCGCGAGCACCTGATAGCGGGTGCCGACCTCGAGCTCCATCAACTGGTCGGCGATCTGCTGCACGGTCTGGCGCTGGATCGGCTCGCCGCAGACCGGGCAGTGCGGGATTCCGATGCGCGCCCAGAGCAAACGCATGTAGTCGTAGATCTCGGTGATCGTGCCGACCGTGGATCGTGGGTTCCGGTTCGTGGATTTCTGGTCGATCGAAACGGCCGGGCTGAGCCCCTCGATGAAGTCGACGTCGGGGCGGTCGACCTGCCCGAGGAACTGGCGGGCGTAGGCGGAGAGACTCTCGACGTAGCGTCGCTGACCCTCCGCGAAGATCGTGTCGAACGCGAGCGACGACTTGCCGGAGCCGGACAGACCTGTGAAGACGACAAGTGAATCGCGCGGGATCTCGAGGTCCACGTTCTTCAGGTTGTGCACCCGAGCGCCTCGAACGCTCAGCTTCTGGGAACCCGGCACGGATTGGATCGACACTGTAGTGATTCTACGGCGACCACCGACATCCGGCTGGTCTCGTACGTCGCTCCAGGAAATGGTGACCGAAAGGTATTACGGCAGCATTACGGCCCTCCTGTGTTCTGTGCGCATGACCACTCGACCCCGTATTTCGACCCTCGTCCCCGTCGCTCTGCTCGCTCTCGTCGGTTCGGCTCTGGCCGGCTGCTCGGCGACCGGATCGACTCATACCGGTCCCTCGCGCTCCTCGTCTGCGGTGGTAGGCACTCCCCCCGCAGCGTCGTCCTCGAACGTGGACGGCATCTGTCGGTACGTCTCGGTCGATTCCGCCAACGCCGCGACGCACCTCGCGTTCACCGAGCAGCAGTCCGGAACCTTCGTCAACGGAGAACCGGAGTGCGGCTTCACGAACGCAGACCATTCGATCATCCTGAACGTCACCGTGTTCGACCTGGCCACGACCCCGTTCGACTTGAAACAAGCCGCAGTCGGTCAAGATGCCCTCTTCCCCGTATCCGCCGTCGGGGATCGCGCGGGCGTCGGCTCCGTCGAACTGGACGCCATCGTCGGCCAGAAAGGTCTCGTCGTCGAGAACGTCTCCGACGCGGGCTCGGTCACCCCCGCCCAGTTGGTCGCCCTTGCCCAACTCTTCGTGCCGCACATCCGCTGATTCTCCGCCTCATCTGTTCCTCTCCTC
>JALYHS010000328.1 GCA_030776385.1 Actinomycetota bacterium | reverse complement strand
TCTACACGCTGGCGTTCGCCGGCTTCCAGGCAACCTTCGCGATCATCACGGTAGCGCTGATCTCCGGAGCCATCGCCGACCGTGCGAAGTTCGGTTCCTGGATCATCTTCGCGGGCATCTGGGCCACCATCGTCTACTTCCCCGTCGCCAGTTGGGTGTTCAACTTCACGTCTGATGGAAAGGGTGGGGTGGCAGACGGCGGATGGTCGGTCTTCCTGCTCGGCGTCAACGACTTCGCCGGCGGAACAGCGGTGCATATCAACGCGGGTGCCGCAGGACTCGCGCTCGCTCTTGTGCTCGGCAAGCGTGTCGGGTTCAAGAAGGGCATGAATCCCGCACACAACGTTCCGTTGACTTTGCTTGGCGCGTCCCTCCTCTGGTTCGGATGGTTCGGGTTCAACGCGGGATCGGCTGCAGCAGTCAACGGCATTTCCGCTCTCGCCTGGATCAACACCCTGGCCGCGCCTGCCGCGGCCACTCTGGGTTGGCTGATCGCCGAGAAGATCAAGGATGGAAAGCCGACATCGATCGGCGCAGCGTCGGGAGCAGTCGCTGGCCTAGTCGCCATCACCCCGGCCTGCAACATCCTGACTCCGTTCTGGGGCATTGTCCTGGGTCTGCTCGTCGGTGCGGTCTGCTGTATCGCGATCGAACTGAAGTACAAGCTGGGCTTCGACGACTCGCTCGACGTGGTGGGTATCCACCTCATCGGTGGTCTCGTCGGTACGCTCTACATCGGCATCTTCGGCACGGGCATCGGCCTCATCGACCGGATCGGCAGCGGCGACAAGACGCCGTTCAGCCAACTGGGGGCTCAGGCCATCGGTGCCTTCGGCGTCATGATCTACTCCTTCGTCCTCGCGTTCATCATCGGCACGGTCATCGAGAAGACGATCGGATTCCGAATCAAGAACGAGGACGAGGTCGCCGGCGTCGACACCGTGGTTCACGGAGAAGAGGCATACGCGCTCGAGTAGTCCCTCGACCGTCTGAACGGGGTGTCGTCTCTCGGAGTCGGCACCCCGTTCTCGGCGTCGTGGCGGCCTAGGGTGGAATCTCCGGCCGACCCGCGTCCGGGGATCGGGGTGAACGGTGATCTGGCTGGTGTTCGTGGGCGTGCTGGCCGCGGCCGTCGCGACCGTGGCACTGTTCACGCTGGCCCGTCCGATCATGGGCGGCCGGATGGTCTGGCCGGCGCTCGGCGCCGCCGCAGTGAGCGCGCTCCTGACCATCGGCGCGGGACGACTGTTCGACATCGCGCCCCTGGCGTATCTGATCGGGATCTCCGCGTTCGCCGTCCCCATCCTGGTGCTGCTCGAGGCGGCGGCCATTGGCTCAGGGGCCGACCGCACCGGCCGCTGGATCCTCATGCTGGTCTGGGGCGCGCTCGTGCTGCCGCTTTCGGCGCTCGTCCCCCTGTGGCTGACGGTCGCCTGCGCGGGAACCGATTGCGAGCTCGAGGACTTCGGGGGAGCGCTGCCCTTGCTCGTGTCATCCAGCGCGTTCGTGCTGCTGGCCTGGCTGCCCGCCGGGGTCGTGGAGCGCGCCGTCGTGGATCCGCACAGCAACCGCCGGGCGATGCTCGCCCTGCTCGTACTCTGGCTCGCCGTCGTGGTGTGGCTCGTGCAGCTGGAGGGGGCGATCGATGCCTACACCTCGCGCATCCTCATTGCCGCCGTGGTCGGGCCGGTCGCGGGGGGCATCGGCTGGCTGATCTCGGATCGCGCGCGCGGGGTGCCTCGGCCACTCCCACGCTCGCTACTGCTCGGAGTGGTCGCGGGGCTGGCCGCTGTGTTCCCCGGCGCGGTGACGGTCGCCTTCCCGTGGACGCTCGCGGTCGGCGTCCTGGCCGGTGCCCTCGCGTCGATCTTGTACTCAGCGCGCGCGTCGGCATCCGCCGGCATCGCGACTCGCTGGGGCTTCGTTCTCCTGGTGGCGACGGCCGTCGGATTCGTGGCGCCGGCGATCGCAGGGGACACCGTCGGCATCCTGTTCTCGGCGCACCTCGACGTGCTGTCGGTTCCGATCGTCTCCTTCGCAGGGGTGACACTGCTCTCGCTCGTCGTGTCCGCTCCGGCCTGGGTGCTGCTGCGGCGTCACGCGAGTCGGGAACGGGTGCCGGTCGCGATCCGTGCGGACGCGACATCCGTCGAGTCGAATCGGGAAGCCGGATGACCGACTCACCGGCGCTCGGACCCGTCTCGCACCTCTCCCCGCCCCTCGGAGGCCGCGCGATCGCCAGCCAGCGCTGGAGCGAGTTGCTCTTCCTGCACTGGCGCGTGGACTCCGACATCGTCGCGCCACTGCTGCCCGCCGGCGTGCGGCCGGACGAGCACGACGGCTCCAGCTGGGTCGGACTCATCCCGTTCGTTCTCGATCGCGCGACCCTCTTCGGCAGCCCTCCCGCCCCGTATGTCGGGTCATTCGTGGAAGTGAATGTGCGGCTCTACGGTGTGGATGCCGCGGGGCGCCGAGGCGTGATCTTCCGTTCGCTCGAGGCCTCACGGCTGCTGGCCGTTCTGGCAGCGCGCGCCACCTTCTCGCTGCCGTACTTCTGGTCGCGCACCCGTTTCACGCGCGAGGGTGCCGACTACGCGGCATCCACTCGTCGGATCGGCGGGGGACCGGGCGCGAGCTTCCGAGCCCGGATTGGCGACCCGGTCGAGACGACGCCGCTCGCCGACTTCCTCACGGCGCGCTGGGCGATGTTCACGCGCCGCGGTGACCGGACGCTGTTCGTGCCCAACGAGCATCCGCCGTGGACGCTGCAGTCGGCCGAGCTCCTGTCGCTCGATGACGGGTTGCTGGCCGCCGCGGGGCTGCCGGGTTTGGCGGAGACGCCGCCGGATTCGGTGCTCTACTCGCCGGGCGTGACGACCCGGTTCGGCTGGCCGTCGAAGCAGCGGGCCGACAGCTGAGGACTGCCCGGGGCGAGCGTGGTGGGCGATACCGGACTCGAACCGATGACCTCTTCCGTGTGAAGGAAGCGCGCTACCAACTGCGCCAATCGCCCGTGAGGACCATCTTGCCACACCGCGAGACGGCGTCCCGAACGGGGTGCACGATCCGCGCCGCGCCGACGTCACACGGTTTGGAGTGCGTCCGGTCATCGGATAGAGTCGTCCACGCACCCGGCAACGGGGGCACATGCGGATGTGGCGCAGTGGTAGCGCATCACCTTGCCAAGGTGAGGGTCGCGAGTTCGAATCTCGTCATCCGCTCGAGTGAAGCTTCACGGTTCGCTGGGCCCTGAGGCCCTTGCGGGCCGCACACCTGGTGGCGTGGCCGAGAGGCGAGGCAGCGGCCTGCAAAGCCGTGCACACGGGTTCGAATCCCGTCGCCACCTCACTCACCGAAGCCAGTCCGAGCACCATCCGGACGGGCGACGGGCGATTGGCGCAGCGGTAGCGCGCTTCCCTGACACGGAAGAGGTCACTGGTTCGATCCCAGTATCGCCCACCACAGAAAGCCCCGGCCAGCCGGGGTTTTCGTGTTTTTGGGTGAGGCGTCGTGGCCTAGTCGTGGCCTAGCGTCTCCGCAAAGTGCCCCGTTAGGGGCCTCTGGAGCGGCCGCTGTTGCGCGTTACCCAGGGGTGGCACAGAGGTACCCAAGGTGGGATACGCACGTTCTGACTACCCGATGACGTTGACTGAGGTTCCCGTGACGCGATGCGATGCGTGCACGGACCGGCGCGAGCTTGCGGCAGAGATGCTCCGAGAACACCCCCAAGTCGGGCGCGAGCTCGGAGACGTTGCTCTCGATCAGCTCGACGCCGCACTCGGTGCCCTGGACGTCCGCGGCTTCGGTGGCCGCCGGGCCTTCCAC
>JALYHS010000327.1 GCA_030776385.1 Actinomycetota bacterium | reverse complement strand
GCCGGCCACGGAGCGCTCACCGACCTCGAGGTCCACGTGCGCGGGGAACTCGCGGCATACGACGTGAGTGTCTACCGCCTCGCCGCACTCAAGGGCTACTTCACGAACCAGGTCACCGAGAACGTCTCGTACGTCAACGCGCCCCTGCTCGCGGAGCAGCGCGGCATCACCTCGAGCCTGACCACGAATGAGGAGAGCAAGGACTACCGCAACACGACCACACTGCGCGGCCTGCTCGCCGACGGCACGACGGTCGAGGTGGCCGGAACCCTGTCCGGAACGAAGATGGTCGAGAAGATCATCGGCCTGAACGGCTACGACATCGAGGTGCCGATCGCGGAGCATCACGTCGTGATGTTCTACGCGGACCGTCCCGGAATCGTCGCCGTCTACGGCAAGGAGTTCGGCGAGGCCGGAGTCAACATTGCGGGCATGCAGATCGCTCGGCGCAGCGCCGGCGGCCAGGCGCTCAGCATCATCACCGTCGATTCGCCGGTGCCGGAGGGCGTGCTCGACCGCGTTCGCACGGCGATCGCTGCCGACTCGGTGCGTGAGATCGACATCGTCGAGAACTGATTTTTCGACCCGTCGTCGAAATCCGGGAGTACCGTTCGTCGCATCCACAGAGAACAGTTCGCGACCGTCCGCTGACGGCCGCACGACGAGAGGCCGGATCGTGGCAGAAGAGTACGTGGTGTTCATCGTGGAGTCGGAATGGGATCCGGCGCAGATCACGGAGGAGCAGTGGACCGCGACGATGCGCCAGCATCGCGCCTTCGCCGACGCCGTCGCTGCCGCCGGGGCGCAGTTGCTCGGCGGTGACGCGCTGCAGCCCGAGAGCGCGGCCGTTCGGATTACCCCCGCCACGGGCGGCAAGCCCGCTGTCTTCACCGACGGTCCGTTCGGCGAACTCCGGGAGGTGGTGACCGGCTACTACAAGCTCGGGGTCAAGGATGCGGCGCAGGCGCGCGAGCTCGCGGCGCTTGTCCCGACGACGGGCCACATCGAGCTGTTCCCGGTGATGGACACCGGGTCGATGTAGGTGACGGATCGGGCAGGCGGCCACCGGGACGCCGGCGACGAGCTCTCTCGGGCGTTCGTCGCCGAGTGGCCGCGCATCCTGGCCAGCCTGATTCGTTTCACCGGAAGCGTCGAGCTGGCCGAGGATGCCGCGCAGGAGGCCTTCGCGCGGGCGGTCGCCAGCCGCGACCGGGCCGTGCTGATCAACCCGGGCGCCTGGATCACGACCGTCGCGAAGCGGGCCGCGATCGACGCGGTGCGCCGCGACGCCGCCCTGCGCGCCCGGCTGCCGCTGCTGGTCGACGAACCGAGCGCACCCTCACTGGCCGATCAGCCTGCCGATGACGACCGACTCGGACTGCTCTTCCTCGCGTGCTCCCCGGAGCTGAGCGCCGAGAATCGGCTGGCGCTCGCCCTGCGGTTCGTCTGCGGGGTGCCGACCGAGGCGATTGCGGATGCTCTGCTCGTCGAGCACGCGGCGATGAGTGCTCGGCTCACCCGCGCGAAACGACAGATCGAGCGCGACGGAATCCGTTTCGCGACCCCGGATCCCGAGGAGCGCGCCGCCCGCCTCGACGATGTGCTCGCGACTGTCTACGTGCTTTACACGACCGGGCACGCCGCCCCCGTCGACTCGCCGTTGAGCAGAGGGCGCACCGCGGCGACGGCGACGGCGATCGAACTGGCTCGCGCGCTTCGGCGGCTGATGCCCGAGGATCGCGAGGTGGCCGGACTCCTCGCGCTGCTGCTGCTGACGCAGGCGCGCGCGCCCAGCCGGTTCTCGGCGGGAGGACTGGTCACGCTGGAGGAGGCGGACCGTCGTCTGTGGGACGAGCGAACCATCCAGGAGGGTTTGGATCTCGCCGTCATCGCACTGCCCGGCGGCGGACGTTTCGCCCTGCAGGCGGGGATCGCCGGACTTCACGCCGAGGCGCCGAGTTGGATGGCGACCGACTGGGCGACCATCGGTGCTCTCTACGACCGCCTGCAGGCGGTCTGGCCTTCGCCGGCGGTCGCGCTGGCTCGAATCGTCGCCCGCAGCTACGGGGAGCCGGGGCCCGCCGCAGCTCTGGTGGATCTTGCCGCGCTGGAGCCGACTCTCGTCGGAGCGGTCGGCCGGCAGGCGGTCGCCGTCCGGGCGGATCTCCTTCGCCGGGTCGGGCGGCCGGCGGAGGCTCGAAGCCTGTACGAGCAGGCGAGCGTCGGGGAGCGCCACGCCCCCACGCGGGACTTCTTCGGACGTCGGATCGCCGAGCTCGACGGCGGGTGAGCCGTCGAACCC
>JALYHS010000326.1 GCA_030776385.1 Actinomycetota bacterium | reverse complement strand
TCGCAATCTCACTTGAAACCCTCGACTCGAAAAGCCGTCGAGAGCTCCTGGCGGACGTGGGTTGAGCCGCGATGGGGACGCTGGACACTCGCGGAAATTCACCACTCAGACATTACGAGGTGGATTGCCGAGGTTGCCGCAACGAGGAGCCCAACCACTACCGCGCGGGCATTCGGCGTTCTCGCCGGCATCCTTGACAGCGCGGTCTTGGACCGTCGGCTTCACTCCAACCCCGCACGGGGAGTGAAGCTGCCCAAAAAGCCGACGCGACGCAAGGTTTATCTGACCCATCAACAGGTGCAGACGCTGGCGGAGACCTGTGGGCATCGGGGAACGCTCGTGTACTTCCTCTCTTACACGGGTCTCAGATGGGGCGAAGCGACAGGGCTTCGCGTCAGAGACGTCGACACCCTCCGTCGGCGGGTATCGATCGTGGACAACGCCGTTGCTGTCGGTTCCGAGATCGTGGTCGGCACACCGAAGACTCACCGGGCACGGAACGTTCCTGTCCCGAAGTTTTTGGTCCGTTTGCTCGAATCCGAGATCCAAGGAAAAGGTCCGGACGATCTTCTCTTTGGGGACGGAACGGCACACGTGCCGCTTCCTCACTCCGTTAACGGCTGGTTTGAGGGGGCGGTCCAGAGAGTCATCAAATCCGATGACACGTTCCCTCGCCTCACACTCCACGAGCTTCGTCACACAGCTGCCAGTCTTGCCGTGTCGGCCGGTGCCAACGTCAAAGCCGTGCAACGCATGCTCGGCCACGCCTCCGCTGCGATGACGTTGGACGTCTACGCGGACCTCTTTGACGACGACCTTGACAACGTCGCGCAGGCGCTCGACGCCGCCCGAAAGAAAGCGCTTCGCGGGGTCGCTTAAGGCCCTCCTCGATCAGAGAAGTGGGTCCTCGATCAGCACGTTTGTTGCCATATTTTTGCCAAATGCGGCAAAAAGGGCATTGAAAAGCCCCGGGATCCCAATGATTCCGGGGCTTTTGCGTGGCGGTACCGGTGGGATTTGAACCCACGGACGGGATGAACCGTCACATGTTTTCGAGACATGCTCCTTCGGCCGCTCGGACACGGTACCGCCGATGAGTCTAACGCAGGAGATCGGCCGGTTCGAGCGGGCGCCGCCTTCGGGCGGAATCCCCGCTCAGCACTCCACGACGTTCACGGCGAGGCCGCCTCGCGACGTCTCCTTGTACTTCGACTTCATGTCGGCGCCGGTGTCGCGCATGGTGCGGATCGCGCTGTCGAGGGAGACCTTGTGGGTGCCGTCTCCGCGCAGGGCGAGGCGCGCGGCGGTGATGGCCGTGTTGCTGGCGATCGCGTTTCGCTCGATGCAGGGGATCTGCACGAGGCCGCCGATCGGGTCGCAGGTGAGTCCGAGGTGGTGTTCGAGGCCGATCTCGGCGGCGTTCTCGACCTGGGCGGGGGTGCCACCGAGCACTTCGCACAGGCCGGCGGCCGCCATCGAGCAGGCGGATCCGACCTCGCCCTGGCAGCCGACCTCGGCACCCGAGATGGAGGCGTTCTTCTTGAACAGGGTGCCGATCGCGGCGGCGGTGAGTAGGAAGCGCTCGACGCCCGCGTCGTCCGCTCCCGTCACGAACTTCGCGTAGTAGTGCAGCACCGCCGGGATAATCCCGGCCGCGCCGTTCGTCGGGGCGGTGACCACGCGACCACCCGAGGCGTTCTCCTCGTTGACGGCGAGCGCGAACAGCGACACCCAGTCGGAGACGTGGGCCGGATCGTCCGGCGCCAGTGTCAGCTCGGCGAACAGCGCGGGCGCGCGGCGCGGCACCCGCAACCCGCCGGGCAGAAGGGACTCGGGCGCGCTGCATCCATTCGCCACGCACTCGCGCATCGCGGCCCAAATCGCCGAGATGGATGACCCGAGCTCACGCTCTCCGTGCAGCTCCGCGTCGTTGCGGCGCATCACCCCGCTGATGCTCAGCCCCGTCTCGGCGCAGCGCTCGAGCAGCTCGGCACCGGTGGCGAACGGCAGTGGAATCGGAACCTCGCGTCGCCCGGTCCGCACCGGCACACCCCACTCGTCGGCGATGAACCCTCCGCCGATCGAGTACGAGGTGCTGACCAGCAGCTCGACCTGGTCGACGCCCCAGGCCGTGAAGATCATCCCGTTCGGGTGGATGGGGAGCGAACGCCGTCGGTGGAAGACCACGTCGACCGGCGGATCGAAGTCGATGAGGTGCTCGGCGCCGAGGACGAGCCGGTGGGACGACGCGATCTGCGCGATCCGCTCCCCGATCGTCGCGGGGTCGACGGTGTCGGGCGCCTGCCCCTCGAGCCCGAGCATCACGGCCCGATCCGTTCCGTGCCCCTGGCCGGTGGCGCCGAGCGAACCGAACAGCTGCGCTTCGACGCGGACGACCGCCTCGAGCGCTCCGAGCAGCCGCAACTCGTCGACGAAGAGCGCGGCCGCCTTCATCGGCCCGACGGTGTGCGACGACGAGGGCCCGATACCGACGGTGAACAGATCGAGGGTGCTGAGGTCCGTGACCACGCGTTCCATTCCCATGCGTTCCATTCCGACAGTCGAACCCTCTCACAGTCATCTCCACCGCTCCCAGTCGTTTCACAGCGAAGACCTACGGTGCCCATATGTTGCGTGCTCAGCATTCGAGCATGAAAATCCCCCGCCGTGTGCTGATCAACGGAGGTCTTGCACTCGTCATCGTCGCCGCCCTCGTGATCGCCGGAATCGTCGTGTTCAAGCCGTTCTCCGCGACGACCGCGAGCGCGACCGGCACGCAGCTGACCGGGACGGTGCAACAGGGCACCGTCAGCAGCACCATCAGCGCGAGTGGCGCGGTCGCCGAGGCGAAGGACACCCCCGTGTCTTTCGCCGTATCCGGCACCGTTGCGAGCGTGGATGTCGCGGTCGGCCAGACCGTGACAGCGGGTCAGCAGTTGGGCACCATCGATCCCACGGCGCTCCAGGCGGCCGTGAACCTGGACTACACCGCGTACGTCTACGCCGGCCAGGATCTCACCGCCGCCGAGGCGCAGCCGAACGCGCAGGTGTCATCCATCAATCAGGCCAAGCAGGCGCTGACTCAGGCGCGCACCACATACAACACCGCGAAGGCGAACCTGGCGGCGGCGACCCTGACCTCGCCGGTCGCTGGTCTCGTCATCGCGGTGAACGGGGTGGTGGGTAACTCGACGGGCAGTTCCTCGGGTTCGGGGTCGACCTCAGGTTCGGGGACGGGGGCCTCGACGAGCTCGACCAGCGGGAGCTCGACCAGCAGCAGCTCCAGCTCCGCATTCGTCACCATCGCCGACGTCTCCTCGTACATCGTCACGGCCAACATCGCCGAGGCCGACATCGCCAATGTGACCGTCGGGCAGCCCGCGGCGATCAGCTTCCCCGCGCTCACCGGTGTGACGGCCACCGCCAAGGTCACCTCCATCTCCCCGACCGCCACCTCGTCGAACTCGGTCGTGACGTACGCGACCACGATCACGCTGGACGCGATCCCGGCCAAGGTGCGCCTCGGGCAGACCGCAACGGTCGCGATCACGGTCGCCTCGAGCGCCGCCGACGCGCTCTACGTGCCCGCCGCCGCGATCACGACCGCGAGCGACGGCACCTCGACGGTGAAGGTCGTCGACGCGAAGACCGGCAAGACCACCGCGGTGGATGTCACCACCGGCGTGATCGGGGACGCAGGCACCGAGATCAAAACGGGCCTCACCGTCGGCGAGACCATCGTGCTCGGGACGGTCTCCGCC
>JALYHS010000325.1 GCA_030776385.1 Actinomycetota bacterium | reverse complement strand
GCGGTATTCGCATGGGTCGCGTCGACCGCGCTGTAACGCTGGAGGAGGATCCCGTCGTCATCCATCACATCAGGCGGGACGGCGACGAATGTCGCCCCGAACTCCACAGCACACTGTTCCAGCATCTCCTGGAGAAGCGACCACATGGCGAGCCGGGTCGCTGCCGGAGTGACGGCGAGGGCCGCGAGATCCATCCCAAGGGCGGTTCCTTGTTTCACGAAATAGGCATCGTGTTGGATGACCGATCGAATCAGCTCGTCCGTCTTCGGCGGCGGTGTCCCGATCAGATAGACATCGGCCACCGAGGTGAGACGGGGGAGCGCGGCCTTCAACTCGGCGAAGGTCGGGGTCCAGTACTCCCGCAGAAGGCGGCGAGGTACCCACATCCCCTCGCCTGCGGTTGACGCGCCGGGATGAAATACCCGAAATGGCGGATTCGGCTCGAGCAGGAAGCCGGCGTTGTGCTGATTTCCGTTCCAGACCACGCCGATCGCTTTGCCGGCGGCGGCCCGCGCAAGGAGAGCCCAGTAGTCGTCGTCAAGAAAACTGGAGGAACGACGTTCGGTGTCGAGCACGACTGCCGCTGTGTGGGTGTCGGGCACCCTCGCCTCCTCCATCGCCGTCAGGAAGGCGAGAGCGTGAGAGTGGCCTGCAATGAACAGGTCGGCGTCCAGGGACCCATGAACACTCCACCGCCCGGACGTCAGGCTCGGGGCGCCGTCGAGGTCGACTGACGCCTTCTCGCGCGCGACGTCAGCCGTGTCAGTGGGTGGTGCTCCTCGGAGCCAAGCCCGAAACCTCGTGAAAATGGGTGATCCTTGCTCTTATAGTCTCTGGGGGTGGCCAGTTTCCGCGCCTGCACAATTGTCGCTCGCAACTATTCGGCGCAAGCGCGCGTGCTTGTCAGGTCTTTCACTGCGGCACACCCTGACATCCCATTCTTCACCCTCATCATCGATGGCGACGAGTCCGACCGCTTGCTCGAGGGAGTCGGAGCAGTTGTTCTTCCCCAGGACCTGGGGCTGTCCCGGTCGCTGCTGAACAGCATGATCGCCATGTACGACGTGACAGAACTCGCCACCGCGTTGAAACCCGCCATGCTGATGCACCTCGTGCGCTCAGGGGCGGATGCCGCAGCGTACTTCGACCCTGACATCCGGATTTATGAAAATGTCAGGGACGTATTCGAGACGGCCCAGAGACGCGGGATCCTTCTCACCCCCCACACTCTGTATCCCATTCCGCGTGACGGGTTGAGCCTGTCAGAGAAACAGATCATGCAGTCCGGGATGTACAACCTCGGCTTCGTCAGCGTGGGCGCCTCGGCGTACCGGTTCCTTGCCTGGTGGCACGAACGCATGCAGGTCGACGCCATTATCGACATCGAGAATTCGCTCTTCACTGATCAGCGATGGATCGACTGGGTTCCCGCACTGTTCGATCACGAGATCAGCCGTGATCAAGGTTTGAATGTCGCCTACTGGAACCTTCATGAGCGAGAAATTCAACGGCATGCGGGCCACTACTCCGCAGGCACACATCGTCTGCGTTTCTTCCATTTCAGCGGATACGATCCGGCGCGGCCGTGGCTGCTCTCCACGCAGCACATGGGCGAACGTCCTCGGATACTGCTCAGCGAGCACCTACCCCTTCAGGCACTGTGCGATGACTATGCGGCTGAACTGGTCGAGTTCGGTCATCCCGAGTTCCGCAAGATGCCCTACCGATTCAATGTACTGAACAACGGGCTCGTGATGACCCGGGCGATCCGTCGGTTCTATCGACAGGTGACGACCGGGGTGATGATCGTTCCCGTCGAATGTCCCGATCCTGTCGATGACCCGGATGCGTTCGTCGCGTGGTTGTTGACGCCGATGTTCGGCCCCTCGACCTGCCTTCTCAGTCCCCTCGACTACGCCATCTGGTTTTATCGCGGCGACGTCGGAGCCGCATTCCCGGATCCGCTCGGCCTCAACGGACCGAAGTTCAGACACTGGCTGGAGACTGACGCCTACGCGCAAGGGGTCGTGGACCGGGTCCGATCGGTTCGTCCCGACCTCCCAGAACAGGAAGAGCGTTCCGCCGCACCGCGCCGAGCATTCGGCTGGAGCGTTCTTGCCTATGCGACCTCGGAACACGGCGTGGGCGAGGCTGGCAGGCGGATCAGTTCTCTGATGCGAGGGATCGGAACGCCGGTTGAAACGGTCGGGATCGGATCGGGCCCACTCTCGCGGCAACAGCACTCGTCGGATCGAGAGATCACCGACTCAGTGAACTACGAGAACGCGGTCATCTGCGTCAATGCCGATCAGGTGCGGCGCGTCAGTCGAATGCTCGACGTCACGTCACTTCGAGGTCGCAAGGCGGGGGTGTGGTTCTGGGAACTCGAATCGTTCCCTGAAGAACATCTCCAGGAACTGGCCTACCTCACCGAAGTCTGGGTCGCGAGTTCGTTCACGTACGAGGCGCTGCTCCCTCAGGCTGATCGGCCCCTGCGCCTGGTGCGGCTACCTATCGTGCCTCCGTCGGAAAGCACTCGATTCACGCGACGGTCGCTCGGTATGCCCGAAGGCAAGTTCGTGTTTCTGACCAACTTCGACTTCCTTTCGGTCTTCCAGCGGAAGAATCCGATCGGCACGATTCGGGCCTACCGAAGCGCATTCGGACCTGATGACGGAGCGATCCTCTTCGTCAAGTCGATCAATGGCGACCTTCGCCCGGTTGATGCGGAGAGGATGCGGCGCGAGGCAGCGGGTCGACCCGACATTGTGTTCGAAGACTCCTATGTGACGTCCTCGGGGATGAAGGCCATGATTGAACTCGCCGACTGCTACGTTTCGCTTCATCGGTCCGAGGGGTACGGCCTCAACATGGCAGATGCGATGGCTCGGAGCACTCCGGTGATTGCCACCGCGTATTCCGGGAATCTCGAGTTCATGACGCCGACCACCGCGGAACTCATCCCCTTCGAGTACACGGAAGTCGGGAACCAAGCCGCCCCATACGATCCTCTGTCGAGATGGGCCGAACCCGACCTCGACAGTGCGTCGCGTGCGATGAGGCGACTTTTCGATGACCGAGCGATCGGCGATCGGATCGCTCGAGATGCGACGGAGCATGTCCTCACCCATTTCTCGTCGTCTGTCGCGACGTCATATCTCCGCCGCGCAGTTTTCCCGTTCTCAGATTGAAGACTCGCTCATGAAAATTGTCGTATTCGCCCCGGATAGCTCGGAGCGTTCTCCGCTCGCCGGAGCAGTGTCCGCGCTCAGCACGGCGATGGCAGAACTCAGCGAAGATGCCGATATCGAGTTCGTCGGAGTTGCCGGTCGCGTCGACGATCTGAGCGCTGACCAGCTCGAGTTCGCTCTGTTCGACGTCGATGACGGTTCGGCGGCGGAACAAATCGCGAGAGAACAACGACTGGCCGCGATCGGTGACGCGGCGGCGGCGGTGACCGGTGAGGTCTCCTGGCAGGACCCGGCCTGGAACACGATTTCAGCGATCGCCGACGCGGATGCTGTGCTGATTCTGGGTACAGGATCAGCACA
>JALYHS010000324.1 GCA_030776385.1 Actinomycetota bacterium | reverse complement strand
GTGCTGATCCTCGCGGCGGCCGCTGCCGTCTCCGTGCTGAGCGGCTGCGGGACCACCGCGCCATCCGTGCAGCGATCCGCGACGCCGACCGTCGGCACGGGGCCGAGCACCTCCGCGGCAGCGAGTGTGCCGGATTTGCGGATCAGCTCTGCTGCGTTGCGCCCCGCACCTCCAGTGATACCGCCGACGCGGGTGATCGTCCCCGGGCACGACGTCGACGTCCCGGTCATCCCCGTCGGGCTGCTGCCGACCGGCGCGATGCAGCTGCCGGACGACCCCGCGATCGCGGGCTGGTACCGGTACGGCCCCGACGCGCGCGCCACCTCCGGCTCGATCGTGATCGCGGCGCACGTCGACTCGATGCGCTACGGTCTCGGGCCGTTCGTCCGCATCCGCGACCTGCCGAACGGCGCACCGATCCGGATCACAGACGCGGAGGGGAAGACAACCGTCTACCACGTGGACCGCGTCCAGCGGACCCTCAAGCACGCGCTGCCGACGACGTCGCTGTTCGACCGGTCGGGGCCGCGCCGCCTAGTCCTGGTGACGTGCGGGGGCACGTTCGACACGGTCTCCAGGACGTACAGCGACAACGTCCTCGTCCATGCCAAGGCGGCGCGCTGAAGCCGGTCCCGTCGCCCACCCTGCGGCGCTGAGCGCCGACCCAGTGGGTCCGACGAAGGTCCTCGCGGTGGCCGGCTCGTTCGGCGAAGCACTTCGGCGGCCGTGCCGTCCTCTGGATCGACCCGCGTACCGGAGCATCTTCGGCGTCTCGGGAGCGGGTGAGTGAGATGTCTCGCAGACAGGTCGAGAAGAGGTCTCCCCGCGTGACCGGCACTCTGGCGTCGGGGCGACCTGAGGTCGCCTTCGGCCAGTTGCTCGACGACGCCTGCGGGCTCTGAGACGGTCGGCATGGCTGCGATCTGCGCTCGGACCCCGGCTCCCGCCGCAGCGTACGACCCATCGTCGAGGACCGTCTGCGGCGTCAGAGGTCCGCGCGAAGGCTGCTCAAGCGTCTTGTTCTCGGCGTCGTTACTGATCGCGCGGGACCCGGTCTTCTGGTGTTCCGACCACTTCAGGCAGGCGCATCGAGCGCAGACAGTGGATCGGGAGCGTCGTGCCGGTTGTCAGGGTTGCAGTCGCCGCCGTACCTCGGACGCGACTGAGCGCAGTGCCGCGGTGAACTGCGCGAGGCTCTCGGAGTCGAGATCGGCGGTCGATTCCGAGATCATCGCGTCGAACGTGTCGTGAATCTCGGCCATCTGCCGGTGTCCCTGCGGCGTCAACTCGAGGTAGAGGCTGCGGCGGTCCCCGGGATGGTCGACGCGATGCAGCAGGCCGGCCTCGACGAGCCGACGCGAGATCGCGGTCACGGCGCCCGTGGTGACGTCGAGGTACGTGGCGAGATCCTTCGGGGTGAGGCTGACGACCTGGCCGACATGGAAGAGCGCCCTGAGCTCTGTGGCGGTGAGGCCGGCGTCCTTGGCGATGCGCCGGCGGTTCGCGTCGAGCGCGCTCACGAACTCGGTCGCCGCGGCCGGGAGTCCACTCAGGACGTGCGCCTGCCGGGGCTCGAGGGTCATCTTGGGATTTTACCGGGAGGAGCACGGCGGCGCGGCTCGATTAGCGAAACTGCCCGACTTAGTGAGTAAGATACCCAGTAAACGACCATCCGGTCGCCCTCACCGTCACTCGCTTCGGAGCAGCACTCGTGATCCCTGACATCCTGTCCAACGGGCAGTACAACACCGTCTACAACTTCTTGTCGCTCGTCATCGCGGCGCAGCTCTTCACCGCCCTGTTCATGCTGATCGGCCTGCCGCGGATCCTGCCGCGATACCGGCAGGCGATCACGGTTGCAATCATCGTGTGCGGCATAGCCGCGTACCACTACTTCCGCATCTTCGACTCCTTCAAGGCCGCCTACGTCACGAGGTCCGTGGGTGGCACCGGCTCCTACTCGCAGGCCGTCGGCGCCCAGTTCAACGAGGGCTACCGGTACGTCCACTGGCTGCTGACGGTCCCGCTGCTGCTCGTCGAGCTCATCGCCGTGCTGGCGCTGGCTCGATCGCTGCAGCGGCGACTGCTGGTTCGCCTGGTCCCCGCCGCAGCACTGATGATCGCGCTCGGCTACCCCGGCGAGATCAGCGGCGACAACGGTCTGCGAGGACTGTTCGGCCTCCTGTCGACGATTCCCTTCGCCTACATCCTGTTCGTGCTGTTCGTGCAGTTGGGTCGATCGCTCGACAAGCAGCCGACTGCCGTCCGCGGGACCGTCTCGCGGCTGCGGTTCCTGCTGCTGCTGAGCTGGGGGGTCTACCCGATCGCCTACCTCCTGCCGTTGCTCAACATCGGCGGTGCCGATGCATGGGTGGGCAAGCAGATCGGCTACTCGGTCGCCGACATCGTCGCGAAGGCCGTCTACGGCCTGATCATCTACAGCGTTGCCCGCACGAAGTCCTTCGACGATGACGCGAAGTTCGCGCTCGCCGAGGGGGCCGAGACGGACGAAGCGTTCGTGCTCGCCCACTGACCGGGCACGGGCGAGCCGCCCGACCGCCGGAGGCGCCGACGACGCGTCGCTGCTGCACGATCCGGATCGGAGAGGGGGATGTGA
>JALYHS010000323.1 GCA_030776385.1 Actinomycetota bacterium | reverse complement strand
CCGAACTCGAGAGTCAGTGGGCGTCGATGGTCGACGTCAACGCACCGGCGTCGAAGAACCGACGCGCGCTCAGAGATGACCTACTCACGGCCATGTACCCGTTGGAGGGTTTGAGTAAGCCTTCTCTGGTGCCCCTGGAGGGAGTCGAACCCCCAACCGTTTCCTTAGGACGGAACTGCTCTTCCATTGAGCTACAGAGGCTGGCGGAGAGCAGTCTAGAGAGGTGGACCCCGACGACGTCACCCGGCTGACCGAGCTCGAGGAGTCGCTGTGGCGCCCGAGCACCCGCTTCGACCGGGACCATCTCGCTCGGGTCTACGCGGACGACTTCGACGAGTTCGGGCGGTCGGGCAAGCACTGGTCGAGGGAGGCCTCGATCGCGGCGGGGGAGGAGGCGTTCGAGACTGTGCTGCCGCTGCCGCACCTCCGAATCCGTGGGCTCGGGCCGGACGTCGCGCTGCTCACCTACCGCAGCGAGACCACCTATCCGGAGGAGGGTGTGACGTTGATCGCCAACCGCAGCTCGATCTGGCAGCGGATCGACGGGGCGTGGCGCCTCCGGTTCCATCAGGCGACGCCGACGCACTGAGGGTGTGGAGCTCGCACCTCGGTCGGTGATGGAAACGGTGCCGCGGGTGGTCAGGCCATGGCGCGCGCCCAGCGGGCGGCCGCCTCCGCGCGACTCCGCGCGCCCAGCTTTCGTCGAATGTGCTCGACGTGCTTCTCCACGGTGCGCGCCTCGATGGAGAGGGCGTCCCCGATCTCACGGTTGGTGCGCCCGTCCGCGACGAGTGCCAGCACCTGCCGCTCTCGATCGGTGAGAACGGCGAGCGCGGATAGTTGCTCCCGGTGCGTGGCGCGGAGGCGGACGTGATCGACGGCGGCACCGAGCAGCGGGCCGAGCATCATCGCGAGCGCGGTGTCCCGGCCGTTGAACGCGCGGAGCCTGCGGCCCAGCACCAGCCCGATGAGCACGGGCCCTCCGCCGGTCGTCCGGATCGCGAGCCGATGGTCCAGGGCCACGGTGGTGCTCTGCGGCTTCCCGCCGGTGATCGCCCCGACCATGTCCATCGCGTCGTAGGGGATGAGGGCGGCTGTGCAGAGACGCATCGCCGAATCCATCGCCCCGAGGTCCGACATGTCGTGCAGGGCTGTGACGCCGCCGACCAGTGCGCGCGCATCGGCCACGGTGATGTCGGCGGAGTCGACAGGTCCCATCGGTGGGCGTCCAGACGAGTTGCTGAAAGGAGCGGGCTGGCCGCTCCGGACCGTACTCCCGCGGGATGCCGGGCGATACCCCGGGGTCCGGAACGGCCGTTCCGCGTCCCGCCACGCCGCACCCAACCCCCGGCCGTGGGGGGCCTCAGACCTACAGTGGCAGGGTGCTGTATGCCGAGGGGAAGACGGAGGAGGAGCACGCCGCTGCCCCCCGCGTCGAGACCGGCACCGGCCTCCCCACGACACCGAACGCGGTCAGCGTCGGGGACGCCCGCTACACCCCCGTCAACGGTGCTGTCGGCGCCTGGCAGCGGTGGCGGGATGAACTGCTCCACGTCGGCGGGGTCTCGCCGCTGATCCGGTTCGAGGACTCGGTCCGCACCCGGATCGAGCTTTCGACCACCCATCCGTCCGGCCTCGCGCAGTTCATCACCGGCAAGACGACACTGCTGTCGAACCTCATCCGGGACGACATCGCCTTCCGCACCGCGAGCGCGGCTGCCTCCACGCTCACCGCCAAGGCGGTGGAACTCGCCGCGACCCGCGGCCTGGATGGCATGCACCTCGCGATCGGCCTGGCGGAGTGGCGGTTCGAGAAGCAGGACTTCCGCGGGCCCGTCCTCCTCCGCCCCCTCGCGATCCGGCGGTACGGCCGCGACTTCGAGCTGCGACTGAAGGGTGCGCTGCAGCTGAACCCCGGCCTCGTGGCCGCGATGCGGGAGCAGTACGGCATCGAACTCGACCCGGCCGCATTCGTGGCGCTCGCGCTCTCGGCCGGCGCCTTCAAGCCGCAGCCCGTGATCGACCGGCTCCGCGAGCTGACGAGTCACCTGCAGCGGTTCAGCGTGCAGCCGCGACTGCTGATCTCCTCGTTCGGCGAGGTCGGTCCCGCGCTGCTCGCCGACGCCCAGGACCTGTCGCACCCGGTGATCGACGCGGTCGCGGGCAATCCCACCGCGATCGCCCGCATCACCGGCGCGACGGACCGGGTGGAGGTCATCCCGCAGGATCAGCGGCCGCCGACGCTCGACGGCGCGCTCCTCGACGCGGACCCGGAGCAGGAGCAGGCGGTCGCCGAGATCGCCGCCGGCCACCACCTC
>JALYHS010000322.1 GCA_030776385.1 Actinomycetota bacterium | reverse complement strand
CCACCTGGAACACGCCGATCGAGTCGGCGCGGCACAGCATGTCGTAGACGGCTTTCTCCTCCTTCGGCAGGGTGGCGAGCTCCCACTCCTCGCCGGTGGTCTCGCGGATCAGGTCGAAGCAGTACTGCAGCGCCGCCAGCATGCCGAGCCCCAGCAGATCGAACTTGACCAGCCCCATCCAGGCGGCGTCGTCCTTATCCCACTGGATGACCGTGCGGTCGCTCATGCGGGCGTGCTCGATCGGCACCACCTCGCCGACCGGGCGATCGGTGAGCACCATCCCGCCCGAGTGGATTCCCAGGTGGCGCGGCGCCTTCAGCAGCTGCATGGCGAGGGTGACCACCTCATCCGGGATGTCGTGATCATCGCCCGTCGACAGCTGTGCACCCCACCGCTCGACCTGTTTGCTCCAGGCGTCCTGCTGACCGGGACTGTGGCCGAGCGCCTTCGCCATGTCGCGCACCGCGTTCTTCGGCCGGTACTGGATGACGTTGGCGACCTGCGCCGCATTCCGCCTTCCGTACTTCTCGAACACCCACTGGATGACCTCCTCGCGGCGGTCGGAGTCGAAATCGACGTCGATGTCGGGTTCCTCGTCACGGAGGCTCGAGAGGAAGCGCTCGAACGGCAGCTGGTAGAAGATCGAGTCGACCGCGGTGATGTCGAGCAGGTAGCAGACCGCCGAGTTGGCCGCCGAGCCGCGACCCTGACACAGGATGCCGCGGCCGCGCGCGAACTGGACGATGTCGTACACGATCAGGAAGTAGCCGGGAAAGTCTTTCGTCTCGATGACCGCGAGCTCGGCCTCGATGCGCTGCCGGTCGGCCTCGGTGGCGTCGGGATACTTGCGGGGCACCGCCTCCCACACCAGCTGACGCAGGTACGACATCGGCGTGTGGCCGTCCGGCACCTTCTGCTTCGGCAGGGCGGGCTTGGCGCGCCGCAGCGGGAAGGCCAGCTCGTCGGCGAGCTGGACGGTGCGCTCGACCGCCCCCGGGTACCGGGCGAAGCGGGCGCGCATCTCGCGCCCGGAGCGCAGATGCGCCATGCCCGCGCCGGGAAGCCAGCCGTCGAGTTCGTCGAGGCTGCGCTGCGCACGGACCGCCGCCACCGCGGTCGCCAGATGCTTCTGCCGCGGAGACGCGTAGTGCACATTGCCCGTCGCGATCACCGGGAGTCCGCGTTCGGCAGCCAGCTCGGCCAGCACGTCGTTGTGCTCGCTGTCGAGAGGGTTGCCGTGGTCGATGAGCTCGACATACACGTTGTCGTGCCCGAACAGCCGTACGAGGCGGTCGAGCTCTTCGCCTGTTCCGCTGGTCAAACCTGTTCCGCTGGTCAAACCTGTCCCGCTGGTCAAACCTGTCCCGCTGGTCGAGCCTGTCGAGACCAACGCCTGCCGCACCGCGCCCTTCCGGCATCCCGTCAGCACCACCCAGTGCCCGCCGCTCAGCTCACCCAGTTCCTCCAGGTCGTAGACCGGCCGCCCTTTCTCGCCGCCGCGCAACTGCGCCTCGGTGATAGCTCCTGCGAGCCGGTGGTAGCCCTCCTCCTGTCGGGCGAGCACGAGCAGATGGCTTCCTTCCGGATCCGCCTCGCCGTTCTGCGGACCGCTCAGCCCGAGCGACAGCTCCGCCCCGAACACCGTCTTCACCGAGGCGGTCTCTGCAGCCTCGGCGAAGCGGACGATCCCGTAGAAGCCGTCGTGATCGGTGATCGCGAGAGCATGCAGGCCGAGCCGCTCCGCCTCCTCGAGCAGTTCCTCGGGGGAGGAGGCACCGTCGAGGAAGCTGTAACTGGAGTGCGCATGCAGTTCGGCGTATGGAAGAGCATCCGGATCCCGCACGATGCCATGCGGCGCGACGTACGGCCCGCGCTTGAGCGACCAGGCGGGGCTGTCGCCGCCGTCGACGCCTGCCGGCATCTGCCGCGGTCGGCGGGTGTCGCTGAGGGCGCGTTCGAAGTCCGACCAGGGGATCGGGGGGTTGTTCCAGCCCATCACCGCACCCCCGCTAGTCGAGCCTGTCGAGACCTGCATACGCTGAACGAATGGATGCCGAACCCTCTGCGACCAAACCCGCTGTCGTAGCAATTGCACCCGAAGCGTGGCGCGCCGTGCTGGCGGCGCTGGTGAATCCGCGGCTCCGCGGAGCCCTCGCCGAGGCCATCACGGAGGGCGACCCCGCGCTGACGGCCGCTGAGCGACGGGATGCCCGCCGCATCCTGACCCGGAGCGGACTGCTCACGCCCGGCGGCCAGCTCGATGAACGCCGCCTGCGCGCGATGCTGGCCGGCAACCGAACGGAGAAGGAGGGCGTCGACCGCTGGTTGCGTGCCGACGGACGCATCGACCGCTGGCCGACCCGCGCCGATGATCGGCTTGAGCTGCTGAGTTGGATCGCCGAGCGTCTGATGGGCACCGACGAGGTGCTCGCCGAGAAGCCGTTCACTCTCAAGCTGTTCGCCTTCACCACCGATCCGAACACACTGCGTCGCGCCCTCGTCGACACCGGACTGATCGACCGCAATGCCGACGGCACCGACTATCGGAGAGTCGCCGGGGCTCTCTAGTCTCGAGGCATGCCTGACAGAAACGTCTCTCTGGGCGAAGTCGAGGTGCTCAGCGCCGTTGGCCGCTATGACGGCTTCGTCGAGGTGGTCGGCGTGCAGAAGCCCGGCGGCAACGGATGCTGGTGCATGAATTATCGCGACAGCCGCGTCAGCAACCAGGAGCGCCCGCTCTACATGGCTGACGAGTGCTCCCGCGAACCCGGACCGGGGGTGCTCGCCTACGTCGATGGGGAGCCGGCGGGCTGGTGCTCGATCGCCCCACGCTTCTCGTACCGACGGCTGATGAACTCGCGCACGATCCCGCTCCTGGATCACGGTGCCGTCGCCGCCGCTGACGCCTGGGCCGCGGTGTGTTTCGTGGTGCGACCGAAGTTCCGCGGGTATGGACTCATGAACGTGCTGCTCGAAGGCGCGGTTGACCACGCGCGCACCCACGGCGCGACCGTGGTCGAGGGCTACCCGATCGAGTCCGCCAGTGAGCAAGAGAACGGCCTCGGCAAGGTGGATCTCATCTCCGGCTATGTGGGAACGACGCGGCTGTTCGAGCGCGCAGGTTTCGAGCGCGCGGCGGAGACCACGGCGCACAGCGGGGGACGGGTGCGCTGGCTGATGCGGAAGGTTCTCGCTGGGTGAGCAGCAGGCGCAGCCTGCGTGTCGAAACCAGTTCGCGTGAAGGTTTCGACACGCGCCTCCGGCGCTGCTCAACCAGCGGAGCGCACTTTCAGCCATGCGACCTTCAGTCATATCGACCCTCCGCCCACCAGCCCTCGTCGTCGAGCACGAGCAACCACGCCACGCCCTCACCGTCGACCGCCTGAAAACGGTGCGCACTGCGGGCGGCCGCGGCATCCCACCAGCGTTCCTCGAGCGGCCAGGGGCCAGCCCAGGCGGTCACAGTGCGACGCGCCCCCGTCGCCCCGGGACTGGTCCCGTGCGTCACGGCGGGCGGGGAGCTGAGTTC
>JALYHS010000321.1 GCA_030776385.1 Actinomycetota bacterium | reverse complement strand
CAACCGGTCCGCGGCGATCCGCATCCCGATCACGGGCACCAACCCGACGGTCAACTCGTACCACCGCCTGATCCCGGGATTCGAAGCACCGGTCAACCTCGTCTACTCGGCCGGGAACCGTTCGGCGTCGATCCGCATCCCGATCACCGGCACGAACCCGAAGGCGAAGCGCATCGAGTTCCGCGCGCCCGACGCCTCCGGCAACCCGTACCTCGCGTTCGCGGTGCAGCTGATGGCCGGCCTCGACGGGATCAAGAACAAGATCGAGCCGCACGAGCCCGTCGACAAGGACCTCTACGAGCTCCCGCCCGAGGAGGCCAAGCTCATCCCGCAGGTGCCGGCGTCGCTCGGCGAGGCGCTCCTTGCGTTGGAGGCCGACCACGACTTCCTGCTCGAGGGCGGCGTCTTCACCGAGGACCTCATCGAGACCTGGATCGACTACAAGCGAGAGAAGGAGCTTCTCCCCTTCGCCCAGCGCCCGCACCCGTTCGAGTACGAGCTGTACTTCGGGGTGTAGTTCTCAGCGCAGTTTCTCAGCGCAGTTCTCAGCGCACGAAGACGGGCCGTCTCCTCTCGGGAGGCGGCCCGTTCGCGATCCGTGGCGCCCCGCCGCTGCCGCGGACGCCGCCCTCCTGCTCTTCCACGAATCAGGACGACACGCCGACGGTGGCCGCCAATCAGGATCGCGCGCGGCGTGTCACGGCTGAACATCCTGAATCACGGAACGTGCGGTCGGCGGCAGGCTGTTCAGCCCGGCCGGTTCAGCCCGGCCGGTTCAGCCCGACCGGTTCAGCTAGGACGATCGACCTCGGGCGCGCTCACCTGCGCCCGCCGTAGAACCGCCGCTCGAACACCTGCCGGGCGAGTCGCGTCGTGCGCAGATAGTCCTCCTCCAGGCCGCCCGCACCACCGGGCGGGTACTCGAGCAGGCGCGCGACGCCCTCGAGCTGCTGCCGGTCGGTGGGCAGCACATCCGCGGTCTTGGCCGTCCACAGCGTCATGGCGGAGCGGGTGCGCGAGGCCAGAATCCACGCGGCGCGCAGCTTGGCGGCATCCGTCACGGGAACCAGCCCGGCTTCAGCCGCCGCCTCCAAGGCACGAAGCGTGGAGGTGGTGCGCAACGCGGGCAGCGCCGCGGCGTGCTGCAGTTGAAGCAGCTGGACGAACCATTCGACGTCGCTCAGCGAACCACGGCCGAGCTTCAGGTGCCGCGCCGGATCGACACCGCCCGGCAGCCGCTCCGCCTCGACGCGTGCCTTGATGCGCTTGACCTCGCGCACGTGCGCCTGCGAGATGGATGCCGGGTACCGCACCCGGTCCGCCAAGCTCTCGAATGCGCGCAACACGCCCGGGTCGCCGACCGCCCCCCGCGCCCGGAGGAGCGCCTGCGCCTCCCAGGTCAGCGACCAGCGCTCGTAGTACGCCCGGTAGCTGTCGAGCGAGCGCACCACGGCGCCGTTCTTGCCCTCGGGACGCAGGCCCAGGTCGAGGTCGAGCGGGAGGCGCAGATCCTCAGTGAGCCTTTTAAGTTCGCGCACGATGACCTCGGCCCGCTGCGCCGCCTCCTCGGGTGAGGCGCCCGCCGCCTCGTACACGTAGACGATGTCGGCGTCGCTGCCGAAGCCCAGTTCCTGACCGCCGTACCGGCCCATCGCGATGATGCCGAACTCGATACCGTCGCCCCAGCGATGGCAGAGCGCCAGCGCGCCGGTGAGCACGGCCGAGGTGATATCGCTGAGTCCTTGACCGAGTTCCTCGATGCTGATCATGCCCAGGATGGCCGCGAGGGCCAGGCGCAGCACCTCGCGACGTCGGGCGGTGCGCAGGGCGAGAGCCGCAGCATCCACGTCGTCTGAATGACGGGCCACGGTTGCCGCGGTCTCATCGAGGAGGTCGGCGAGCGAGCGGGGTCGAAGCTCACCATCGTTCTCGAGCCACGCCGCCGCCTCGGGGATGCGTTCGAAGAGCACGCCGACGAACCGCGAGCTCGCGAGCACGTGTGTCAGCC
>JALYHS010000320.1 GCA_030776385.1 Actinomycetota bacterium | reverse complement strand
GTTCGCGGTACTGGCGTTCGCCGGGGTCCTGCACTAGCTCGCGAGCGACTCCAGCACTGTCATCGGCGGGACGAAGAAGGTCGTCCCGGTGACCGCGGTTGACGCGTCGAGGATGCGGTCGTACTGTCCGGGAGGCGCTCCCTGGAACATGCGCTGCAGCATCCGTTCCGTGACCCACAGCCGACTGCTGTAGCCGATGAAGTAGGTGCCGAACTCGCCGTGACCCGGTCGCCCGAACGGCATGTTGTCGCGCAGGATGTCGTACTCGGTCCCGTCGAGATCGGTGATTGTGTTGAGGTCCTTGTGCGAGGGGCGAGCGCCGTCGGCCAGCTCGAGTTCGACGTTGTCGGCTTTCGTGCGCCCGATGATCCGTTCCTGCTCGGTCGTATCGAGGGCTCCCCAGGCCTCCAGGTCGTGCAGGTACTTCTGAACGACGACGTAGCTGCCGCCCGCGAAGCCCGAGTCGTCGTCAGCGCTCACGAGCGAGGACTCGAGCATGCCGCGGCCGGTCGGATTCTCGGTGCCGTCGACGAATCCGAGCAGGTCGCGCGCCTCGAAGTAGCGAAAACCCTGCACCTCGTCGACCACGGTGACCGAGTCTCCCAGCGTGTTCAGGAGCAGACGTTCGAACTCGAAGCAGAGGTCGTCACGCTCGGCCCGGATGTGGAAGAGCAGGTCCCCGGGGGTCGAGGGCGCCGCGTGCGCCACGCCGTCTATCGCCGAGAACGGACGCAACTGTGCGGGCCGCGCGGCGAAGCCGAGCCGGTCCCAGGCTCCGGAACCGATGCCGATGTTGCAGGAGAGCCGGGCATCCAGGTCGCGGAAACCCACGGTGCGAACCAGCGCACCCGGGTCACCGAGCACGTCTTTGACGGTCTGGATCGCGGCATCCGACTCGTTGATCGTCACGACGAGAAAGACGGCGTAGCGCGACAGTGGCGCGTCGACGCTCTGCGGTTCGATCGGAACGCGGTCCCAGTTGCTGCCGTCGGCCATGGGGCCATTGTGGCGTGTCTCGACACGCTCGACCAGCGATCGGCGGGTCTCGACACGCTCGACCAGCGATCGGCTCGACCAGCGCGAGGCTATTCGTCGAGCGCGAGTTCCTTCGGTAGCTCGAGATCCTTGTCACCGCGGACCTCGACGTTGACGTCCTTGAACGTCAACACGCGCACGCTCTTCACGAAGCGGTCGGAGCGGTAGACGTCCCACACCCAGACATCGCTCATCGTGAGCTCGAAGTAGAAGTCGTTCTCGGTGTCGTGCCTCTCGAGGTTGACCTCGTTGGCGAGGTAGAACCGTCGCTCAGTCTCGACCACGTACTTGAACTGACCCACTACATCGCGGTACTCGCGGTAGAGAGCCAGTTCGACCTCGCGGTCATAGTCTTCGAACTCGTCCTCGTCCATCGGAACAGAGTCTAGCCAGCGATCTCCAGCGAGGGCTGCCGCACCCAGCTCCACCGGTGCAGCGGACTCGTGCCGAGCACATCGATCGCCGCATAGTGGTCGGCACTCGCGTACCCCTTGTTGCCCGACCAGTGGTAGCCGGGGTGCACCTCGTCGGCGGCGATCATCAGACGATCCCTGTGCACTTTGGCGAGAACGGATGCCGCGGCTACGACCGCGCAGTCCCTATCCGCCTTGACCCGCGTCGTGATCGCGGGGTGCGGTGCGCCATCCGGAATCGCTCCCCCGCGCGCGATCGCCGGAGTCAGCCAGTCGTGCGAGCCGTCGAGCAGCACGACCGCGCCGAGCATCCCGACGCCCGCATCGTGGAGTTCGGCGAGGGCGCGCACGGCGGCGAGACCGAGTGCCGCGATGATCCCGATCCGTTCGACCTCCTCGTTGGAGGCGAGACCGACCGCCGACTGCGCGCTCCAGGCGCCGACGAGCGGATAGAGCTGCTCGCGTTTGGGCTCGCTGAGCATCTTCGAGTCGCGCAGCCCCTTCGGAGCGCCGCCGGGACGACCCGAAAACACGCTCAGCCCAACCGCGACCGGACCGGCGATCGCGCCGCGGCCCACCTCGTCGCAGCCGATGACGAGAGTCGCCCCGCCGCGAAGCATGGCGCGCTCCATCCGGAGCGTCGGATCGACGACGCCCATCAGCCGCCGCTCGTCGTCGTGCTCGGGGTCGGAGATGGGGTCGCGTTCGTGTTGTTCTTGCCGGACCCATCACCCGACTCGACGCCCGCGAAAGTGAGCGGGTAGTTGTCGAGAATCGTCCAGCGATCTACGGGCCAACTGATCAGGATGGCGCGGCCGACGACGTCGTCGAACGGCACGAACCCGTTGCCCGGCTTGTCGCGGTTGTAGCGGGAATCGGCCGAGTTGTAGCGGTTGTCACCCATCACCCAGAGCGAGTTCGGGGGAACCGTCACCGAGAAGTCGTCGCGCGAGACCTTCGTGACCCCGGCGGGGAGCAGCAGATACTTCTCGTCGAGCGGGACGCCGTTGACCGTCATCTGCCCGAAGGCGTTGCAGCAGGCGACCTTGTCCCCCGGCAGTCCGATGACGCGCTTGATGAGGTGGTCGTTGCTGTCCGGAGCCGTCAGCCCGACGATCGACAGGGCGCCGTCAACGAACCCGGCGAAGGCGTTGGTCTGCGTCTGCGTCGTGGCGGGAAGCCATCCTCCCGGGTCTTGGAACACAACGATGTCGCCGTGCTGGATCGGCATCAACTTCGGTTCGAGTTCGTTGACGATGATTCGGTCGTTGACGACCAGCGTGTTCTCCATCGACGCGGACGGGATGTAGAACGAGCGGATCAAGAAGGTCTTGATGAGGAACGAGATCACGATCGCCGCAAGCAGGATCAGCAGGATGTCGCGCAGGAAACGCCATGCCGACTTGCCACGGGCGGGCTTTCGATCGCGCCAGCCGGTGTCGTCACCGTCGGTCACCGCGGAGTGAGGTCCTGGGACGGTGGCAGTGGCCATCAGCGCGTCGATCGAGGCCTCGCTCAACGGCCTGCGCGCCGACGGCGCATCGTTCTGTGTCATCTCACCCCTGCGTTCTCGGCAAGCATATGTTGCCGCCGCGCGGGTTCGAGCACCGCAACGCGCGGGGAACGCGCCCGGGAAAAGCACGATCCCGGCCTTGCCACGCGGGCCGGACCGGGATCGTTGGAAATCAGGGGCGGGACACGCTACGCGTCGCGCTTCTCCTTGATCTTGGCCTTCTTGCCGCGGAGGTTGCGCAGGTAGTAGAGCTTGGCGCGACGAACGTCACCGCGCGTGACGATCTCGATGTGATCGATGACCGGGGAGTGCACCGGGAAGGTGCGCTCGACGCCGACTTGGAAGCTGATCTTGCGGACCGTGAAGGTCTCGCGGACGCTCTCACCCGAGCGGCCGATGACGACACCCTGGAAGACCTGGATTCGCGAACGCGTGCCCTCGATGATGTTCACGTGCACCTTGACGGTGTCGCCGGCGCGGAAGTCCGGGATGTCCGAACGCAGCGATGCCGCGTCGAGGTTGTCGAGGATATGCATGACGTTTTCGCTCTCTGCGACCGCCACAGGTCGAACGCGTGTTTCGATGTTCAGAAGTTGGATGCGTGCCGTGGGCCCTCGCTGACGCGAGGCGAACCCCGTTCGACTCCCCTGTGGCAGAGCCGTGCCAGGCACAATCGACCATTCTGCCATACGCACACCCGGATGCGACACCCACCGCCTGCGTCGATCTTCTGCGGCGTTTAGGCTCGGTGAGTGATCGAACTGCGCACCCCCTCCGAGATCGTCAAGCTCCGTGCCGCGGGCGCATTCGTCGGGCGGGTGCTCGATGCCACGCGCGATGCCGCGGCGGTAGGCGTCAACATCCTGGATCTGGATGCTCTCGCGCACGACATGATCCGCGCCGAGGGCGCCGAGAGCTGCTACATCGACTATCACCCGTCCTTCGGCGCGTCGCCGTTCGGCAAGGTCATCTGCATCTCGGTCAACGACGCCGTGCTGCACGGCCTCCCGCGGAACTATGTGCTCCAGGATGGCGACCTCGTCTCGCTGGACTTCGCGGCCTCGGTCAATGGCTGGGTCAGCGACTCCGCGCTGTCGATCGTGGTCGGCACCCCGCGCCCCGAGGACCTGAAAATCATCGAACTCACCGAGGTCGCCCTCTCCGCTGGAATCGCCGCGGCGACCGTCGGCAACAAGATCGGCGACATCTCGGCGGCGATCGGTGACGTCGCGCACGCCGCTCGCATCAAGGTGAACATGGACTTCGGCGGTCACGGCGTCGGCCGCGTCATGCACGGCGACCCGCACATCCCGAACGACGGGCGTCCGCACCGCGGTCTGCCCCTGCGCGCCGGGCTGGTCTTCGCAATCGAGCCGTGGTTCATGCTCGGCACCGACAAGATCTACACGGATGACGACGGCTGGACCCTCCGCAGCCGCGACGGTTCGCGTGGCGCCCACAGCGAGCACACGATCGCGGTCACCGACGAGGGACCGATTATTCTGAGCGACCGCGCGAGCTGACTCGGCTCAGCTCGGCTCAGTTCAGCTCAGCTCGGCTCAGCTCGGCTCGGCTCGGCTCGGAGGCAGCAACTCGGGCCGCACGCGCTCGGTGCGCTCCAGCCGCTGCTCGTGACGCCAGGCCGCGATCGCCGCGTGGTTGCCGCCGAGCAGCACCGGCGGAGTCGCGAGACCGCGCCACTCGGCCGGCTTGGTGTAGCTCGGGTACTCGAGCAGGCCATCCTCGTGACTCTCCTCGACCAGGCTCTCGGGGTTGCCGACGACGCCCGGGATGAGACGCCCGATGGCCTCGATCACGACCATCGCCGCGACCTCTCCCCCGTTGAGCACGTAGTCGCCGATGCTCAACTCGATCACCTCGGCGCGGGCACGGGTGTGTTCGACGACGCGCTGATCGATTCCCTCGTAACGGCCGCAACAGAAGACGAGGTGCTCGCG
>JALYHS010000319.1 GCA_030776385.1 Actinomycetota bacterium | reverse complement strand
GGACAGGGACAGGCACAGGCACCCGCGGCGGTTTCGGCGGCGCAGGCGGCACGGGCGGTTTCGGGGGCGCGGGCGGAACCGGCGGATTCGGCGGCAACCGCACCGGGACGAACGGATGACGACCACGACTCCGACCACCACCACTCCGGGCGCGGCACCCGGGCGGGCTGACGGCGGTGCACGGGACGGCGTCCCGGTGCTCGAGTTGCGCGGCATCCGTCAGACCTATGGCGCCGGCGAGACCGCCGTGCACGCGCTGCGCGGAATCGATCTCGAGGTGACGCGCGGCGACTACGTGGCGATCATGGGCCCATCCGGCTCCGGCAAGTCGACGCTGATGAACCTGCTCGGCTGCCTCGACATCGCCTCGGAGGGTCAGTACCTGCTCGGCGGCATCGACGTCAGTGAGCTGGATGACCGGGCTCTCGCCAAGGTGCGCAACAAGCAGATCGGCTTCGTGTTCCAGTCCTTCAACCTCATCCCGCGCATGACGGCCCTCGCCAACGTGGAGCTGCCCCTCGTCTACGGCGGCGTGAAACGCGCCCAGCGGCGGGAGCTCGCCCTCGAGGCTCTCGCCCTCGTCGGTCTCGCGGACCGGGTCGATCACCGCCCGCAGGCGCTGTCCGGTGGGCAGCAGCAGCGTGTCGCCATCGCGCGAGCCCTGGTCAGCAGCCCGACCATCGTGCTGGCCGACGAGCCGACCGGCAACCTCGACAGCGAGTCGACGGCCGACGTGCTCGGCATCCTGGACTCCCTCTCGAGGGCCGGGCGCACCATCGTCGTCATCACCCACGAGGAGAATGTCGGAGCCCACGCCGCCCGAGTGCTGTCGATCCGCGACGGCTACATCGTCGGCGACCGCCGCAACCGCGAGCTGGTGAGCGCGTGAGCCTGTTCGAGACGCTGCGCTCCGCGTTCCGCGGCCTGACCGCGAACAAGCTGCGCTCCGGCCTGACCCTGCTCGGGGTGATGATCGGCGTCGCGGCGGTGATCCTGCTTCTGGCCGTCGGCAACGGGAGCTCGCAGCAGATCCGTAACCTGATCACGCAACTCGGGACCAATACGATCACGGTACGCGCGGGCAGCGGATTCGGTTTCGGGGGTGGGACCGCCTCGGCCGACACCTCGACGAAGAAGCTCACGCTGGACGTCGCGAACCGTCTCGCCACCGCAGGACTCGGCCACGTGGATGCCGTGGTCCCCGAGGTCTCGACCAGCCTGACGGTGTCGAGCAGCAGTTCCTCGCAGAGCTCCATCTCGGTCGTCGGCACCTCCCCCAACTACTTCACCGTCACCACCGCGAAGATCGGCTCGGGCGTTGCCTTCACGAAGGCTGACGTGACGAGCGCCGCGAAAGTCGCCGTCATCGGATCCACGATCGCCACCGAACTCTTCCCGACGGGCACCGCGATCGGTCAGACGATCTCGGTCGGCGGAACCGAGTTCACCGTGGTCGGCGTCCTCGCGACCCAATCGAGCGTCGGGATCAACGATCCCAACTCCGTCGTCGTCGCGCCGATCAGCCGGGTACAGCGTAGTTTCACCGGATTCGGCGCCATCAGCACGATGGTCGTCGAAGCCACCAGCTCGGATGCCGTGACCGCGGCCGAGGGCGAGATCCAGGTCATGCTGAACCAGCTTCTCAAGTACGACCCCACCTCGACAACGACCACGGCGCCGTACACGATCACCAACCAGACCACCCTGCTGCAGACAGCGGCGGCGAGCGCGCAGAGCTTCACCGTGCTGCTCGGAGCCGTCGCCGCCATCTCGCTGTTGGTCGGAGGGATCGGCGTGACCAACGTCATGCTCGTCACCGTCACCGAGCGCACCCGCGAGATCGGGATCCGGAAGGCGCTCGGCGCGACCCGGCCCGCGATCCTCGGGCAGTTCCTGGTGGAGGCGGCCACGCTCACCCTGCTCGGCGGCATCCTCGGGGTGGTGATCGCGCTCATCGGCGCGCAATTCCCGATCAACGGGACCCAACCCGAGGTGCTCAGCTACTCCATCCCCCTGGCGCTCGGCGTCTCGGTCGCGATCGGCGTCTTCTTCGGGGTCTACCCTGCGGCGCGGGCTGCGGCGATGCGCCCGATCCAGGCTCTCCGCTCCAACTGATCCACGAAAGGAAACACCATGGCAGACAACACAGAGGCCACATCGGCGAACGAGCCTCCCGCCCCGACCCCAGCACCGGCC
>JALYHS010000318.1 GCA_030776385.1 Actinomycetota bacterium | reverse complement strand
CGCTCGTCATCACCATCGCGCTGGCTCTCGCGGCGCTCCTCTCCTCGGCGATCCTCGGCGGGTTCGCCGGAGTGGTCACCGGGTTCGTCGGGATCTCCGCCGGGTTCGTCGGTGTCGGTGGGGCGGTTCTCGGTCTCCGCGGCCGCAAGAAGTTGAGCGACGCCGGCGCGCAGCTGAACGATTACCTGCTGGGCATGCGGATGTATCTGCAACTCGCCGAGCAGGACCGGCTCCGGGTTCTGCAGAGCCCGACCGGCGCCGAGCGCATCGATGTCGCCGACGGCAAGCAGCTGATCAAGCTCTACGAGAAGCTGCTGCCCTGGGCGATCATCTGGGGTGTCGAGGACCAGTGGTCGAAGGTGCTGGAGGTCGAGCTGCAGCGCCAGAACGCGACCCCGGACTTCTGGGTTGGTCAGAGCGCATTCTCGGCGCTCACCTTCCTCCCGCTGATCGGCGGCCTCGGCCCTGCGACCTCCGCGGTGCCGATGTCGACGAGCGGCAGTGGCGGGAGCTTCTCCAGCTTCTCGGGCGGCGGCTTCGGCGGCGGTTTCTCGGGGGGCGGCGGCGGCGGCGGGGGCGGCGGCGGCCGCTGAGCTTGCTGAGCAGCTGCAGTCGCGTGCCGCTTCTGCGTCTCGGCCTGCCGCGAGAAGACGGCCCCTCCGCGACAGGTCGGCTCCTCCGCGGGACGACGGCCCCTCCGCGAGACGACGGCTTGCGTCGAAAACACGCGTTCGATCGCGCTGTCTCGACGCAAAACTGCGTGTTCGAACTCGCCGCCCCGCTCACGGCCCTCAGCCCCACCAGCCCCCACCCTCACCCACCACCGCACTCCGAGCCACCCCCTCGCCGCACCTCGATCCCACCCGTCACACGCGTTTTGGGGGAGAAGGGTCGGACTCCCTCGGCGTGGGAGACGGCAGAATGTACAGGTGCCCGATAGTCCGCTCGCTGTGAGCCCGTACGTCGTGTTCGGCGTTCGAGAGGACGCGAGCGACCACGAGCTCCGCCGCGCATATCGCGTGAAGCTGCGGGAGACGCATCCGGATACCGGGGGCGACGCGACCCGGTTCAACCAGGTGCAGCGAGCCTGGGAGCAGATCGGCACGCCGGAGGCGCGGGCGGCCTACGACAACGGCACGCAGAAGGTGTGGAACCTGGATGATGCGCCCGCACGCACCTGGGCGCCGCCGGCTCCGTCCACCCGCGCGAGTGCCTCGCGGCCGCAGGCGCGCACCCACGGGCATCCGGGCGGCTGGTACCGCGAGCAGTACCTGCAGCTGTTGCACGAGTGGGTCGGACGCGGGGTCACCATCCCCGATCCGTACGAGCTGAAGCTGGTGCAGTCGGCGCCGCGCGAGATCCAGCATCTGCTCGCCTCGGCCGTCGCCGAGGAGGACACCGCGATTGTGCTTGCCGGCCTCGGCATCGGGTTCACGGTCTGGAACGACGTGCGCACCGACCCGGTCCGCCGCAACGCCCGGATCGAGAACGGGCTCACCGCCGGTCCGCAGGGAGCAGCGGGCAAGATCGACCACATCGTGCTCGGCCCGAGTGGACTCTGGGGGATGCTCAGCGAGGACTGGGGCGGCACCGTCGGCGCGCGCCGGGGCGAATTGGTGGGGCCGGGCATCCATGCGGATGAGCGTCCGATGCACGAGCTCGCCGACCGGGCCCGCAACTTCGCACGGCAGGCGAAGGTGAAATTCTCCGCGCTCGCCATCGTGATCCCCGACGACAGCAGCCCCGAAGGTGTGATGGCGCTCGGCTCGATCCGTGGGGCGCAGACCCTGCTCGTGCAGCGCTCGCGGCTCGCCAATCTGGTGCGGATCGGGGTACCCGGCGTCGCCGTCGGGGGGACCGACCTGTTCGAGGTGCGCACCCGAGTGCAGAGCGCCGCACGGTTCGTCTAAGCCGGAAATACGGGCATTTTCGCGTCATCCGCAACTTATCCCGGGCTCTCGGTGCGTGTGCAGAACATTTGCATTGAACGTGCAAATTGGTCGCAGTGTCCGTAGTGTGGGGGACAGCCCGGCTCGCACTAACCAACCAAGTCGGCACGGCGAGGGTCAGGTCGCCTGATGGATTGTTCATTGTTTTTTGCGTACTCGGGGACGAGTTCGCGATGAACCGCCTCGGCCTCAGCGTGGCGCGTCCGCTTCTCGTGGCGGCAGCCGATGCGGCAAGCGGTTTCTCGCACCTGCCGTTTCCGTCCGATGAGCCGAGGGTGCACGCACCGGGACCCGACCCTGATCGGATCCTGCTCATCGGCACCGCCTCGGTGGCAGGTGTCGGTGTCTCCTCGCATCAGCTCGGTCTCGGCGGGAAGCTGGCCCGTCGCGTCTCTGCGATCACCGGCCGCGGTGTCGACCTGGAGATTGAGGGGTCGATCACCCTCACCGTGCTCGACACGCTCGAGTCGATGACCGGCCGAGCGTTGAGCCAGTACGACGCGGTCGTCCTCCTCCTCGGCGCGCGCGAAAGCATCTCTCTCCTTCCGCTGCGCGCGTGGCAGTCGCGACTGCGTTTACTTCTCGAGAAGATTCTCGAGTCGAATGGTGCTCGGCATGGTTTCGTGCTCAGCACCCCGCCGATCTCCCGTTACGAGGGGTTGCCCGACAACCTCGCGAAGCGCATGCAGGGGCACGCGGATCAGCAGAATGAGGCGACAGAGGAGGTCTGCTCCTCGATACCGGGGGCCACCTATCTGGAGCTGAGCCAACCCGGGGAAGGCCGACGGTACCGCCTGGGTTCCGCTGTCTACGAGGCGTGGGCCGAGGCTCTCGCTCCGGGAATCGCGCCGTGGCTGGCGAGCCGCGCGGCGCGCTCTCGTCCCTCGACCGCCGTCGACGAGCCCGCGCGCCAGGCCGCGCTGGATGCGCTGCGTGTCGTCGGCTCTGAGGCAGATGTGCGCATCGATCGCATTGCGCGGACGGCGCGCGATCTGCTGGGGGCATCCGGGGCATCCGTGACCTTCCTGGACCACGATCGCCAGTGGATCAAATCGGCCGTGTCGATGAGCATCCGCGACACCGCGCGCGCCAGTTCGTTCTGCAACACGACGATCAGCAGGCCGGAACTCTTCGTCGTGGAGGATGCCGCGGTCGACGACAATTTCGCCGGGCACCCCTGGGTCGTGGGCGAGGAGCGGGTTCGGTTCTACGCCGGCTACCCCGTTGAGGCGCCGAACGGGGAGCGCGTCGGCGCGCTCTGCGTTGTCGACACCAAGCCGCGCCACTTCACGGGATCAGAGGCGGCCATACTGCGCGAACTGGCGCTGCGGGTGCAGGCGCTGCTCTGGGCCAGCTGAGCCGAGCCCGCCGACGGCTCGCCATGTCGAAGCTGTCGTCCCACCGCCATACGCTGGACGCATGATCGACCCCGCCGCCGCTGCCGAGGCACTCGCCCCTGGATTCGCCACGATCGCCCCCGATGCCACGTCGGAAGCGCGTCTCGCCGACGCCCGCCTGCGCTACGCACTCGTCGACAGCCGGGACCCCGCCGCCTTCGCCGACTGGCTGCGCGCCGAAGACCGCGGCTTTCTCGGCCCGACCGGCGACGAGAAGAAGTACGAGCAGAGCCGCGCCGGCATCGGCTACCGCCGCACGACCGGCGTCTACGACGACCTACTCACCGTGGACCCGGCCGTTCCCGTCGCGACCGTGGACTCCTGGCCCGCCGAGCTCACCATCCCGGGCAGCACCGTCGAGCACCCCCGCACGATCGGCAGTTGGGCGATCAGCGCGGTCACCGTGGCCCCCACGCATCGCCGCCGCGGGATCGCGCGCAACCTGCTCGAGGGGGAGCTGCGCACAGCTCACGCACTCGGGCTGCCGATGGCGATGCTGACGGTGAGCGAGTCCACTATTTACGGGAGGTTCGGCTTCTCGCCGGCCGCGTTCGCCACTGACTGGACGATCGACACGCGTCGCGCCCGGTGGATCGGCCCCGCCGCATCTGGTCGTGTGGAGTTCATCGGAATCGACCTCTACCGCCAGGAAGTCGCGGAACTCCACGACCGCGTGCGTCACACCAACGTGGGCGACATCGATGTGTGGCCGCTGCGCTGGGACCAGCTGGTCGGTGGGAACGCCCCCGACGCCGAGCGCACCAAGCAGCTGCGCGCGGTGCGGCACACGGACACGTCGGGCGTCACGCGCGGGCTCGCCCTCTACCGCGTCACCGGCGGTGAGCCCGACTTCGCCCAGCACACCGTCGAGGTGGAGCGTTTCGATGCCGAGACGCCGGATGCGGCATCCACCCTCTGGCGCTTCCTCCTCGAGCTCGACCTCGTCACCGAGCTGAAGGCCCATCTGCGCCCCCTCGACGAGACGCTGCGCTGGCAGGTCGCCGACTTCCGCGCCGCCGAGGTGAAGACCTGGGAGCACCAGTACCTGCGCGTGCTCGACGTGCCGGCCGCCTTCTCGGCGCGCACCTACGCGGCCCCCGGCGAGCTGGTTGTGAATGTGTCGGATGCCTTGGGCTTCACTGAAGGAATATGGCGAATCTCGGTGGTCGAGCCGGTCGAGACCACCCCCGTCCCGCTGGTCGAGCCTGTCGAGACCACCCCCGTCCCGCTGGTCGAGCCTGTCGAGACC
>JALYHS010000317.1 GCA_030776385.1 Actinomycetota bacterium | reverse complement strand
GTATTCAGCAGCAACGCGCCGTCGATCGCGTTCTACCATGCGCGCGGCTGGTCCCCGACAGGGGAGACGCGTATCGAGGAGGCCTACGGCGCCGAGGAATCGGGATTCGGGAAGGCGATCGGGTGACGCGCCCGTCTGAGCTCTTCGTGGTATTCGGCGCGATGGGTGCGACGGCGGCGCTCGTCCCCGCGGTTCTTCCGCAGCTCGGCGCGACGTTACATCGCTCTGTGCTCGAAGCTGTTCCCGTCCTCTTTGGCGGTTTGCTCGTTGGAGTGCTGCTCAGCGCACTGGCCGCCCACGTCGTCGGAGTGGGCGGTGCGATCCGCGCGGGCGCGATCATGCAGTTCGTCGGGCTGGGTCTGCTCGCCGCCTCCTCTGCGGTGTGGATGGTGATCCTCGCGGCCGGCATCGCGGGTGTCGGCTTCGGCCTCGCCGAATCAGCGGCGAACTCACTCGCGCGGGAGCGCGGGGGAGTCGGGATCGCCCGCCTCCTCGGTTGGCTCACCGCGACGGTCGCCATCGTTGCCACGCTTGCTCCCCTCCTCGTCGTCGTGGCGGGTGCGGAAGGGTTCCGTGTCGTCCTCGGCGGAGCCGCGGTCGCTCAACTCGTGGCTGCGGCCCTGGTTCGCGACGGCAGGGAGCATCGGGTGCCATCCGGTCGGGTCGTCCCACGTCCACGCCTCGTCCTCGTTGCGATGGCCATGTTCCTGTACGTCGGAGTCGAGTCATCACTCTCCGGCTTCTCGGCAGCGACCGTCGGTGCGACGCTCGAGGTTTCGACGACGGTGGCGGCGTTCGGAACGTCGGCCTTCTGGTCGCTGATGACGCTCGGCCGATTCGCGGGTGCTGCTCTGCTGGGTTCACCGGGGCGGGAGATCCCGCTGAGCGTTGGATCCCTCGCGCTGGTTGCCGTGTCGTTGGGGTTCTCCTTCGTCGTGGAAGCCCCCGCCCTCAAGCTCGTTCTCCTCGCGGTCGCGGTCGTGGGATGCGGCCCCTGCTACGGAGCACTCATCACGGCGGCCGGCCGCTGGATGCCCGCCGGCGCCACGGGCACGGTCGCCGCGCTCATCGCGGCGGGTGCTGTCGGCGGTGCCGTGCTCCCCGCGCTGGTGATTGCGCTCGGGGGTCTCCGGGGTGGTTCCTGGCTCGCGGCGGCGGCCGCCGCTCTTGCCGGTGTGGCCGTTGCGGTGGCCGGTGTCCCGCCACGCCAGGGGGCGGCGACATGACGACAATCACATCCGTTAAAGTGCACCGGGTCGATGTCCCCCTGTGTCGGCCGTTCGTTACGGCAGTGCGTGCTGCCACCGAACTGCCCGTGATGCTCGTCGAGATCCGAGACAGCGACGGCCGCTCGGGGTGGGGCGAAGCGCCCGTGAGCTGGCGGGTCACCGGGGAGAGCCCCGAAAGCATCCGTGCGGTCATCGACGGCCCCTTAGTCGGGGTCGCCCTGGGCCGCGAGGTGGCAGATCTTCCGGCGCTGGCGGACGAGCTCAGAGTCGCCGTAGCGGGAAACGCCTCCGCCAGATCAGCTGTCGATGGCGCGCTGCACGACCTCGCCTCCCAATCAGTCGGGGTCACGCTCGTGGAGTTCTTGGGTGGCGGCGTCTCCGAGATCAGCACCGATATGACGCTCTCGGTGGCGCCCGCCGACGAGCTCACCGCCTCGGCCCTGCAGTGGACCGAAAGTGGATTCGGCACGATCAAGGTGAAGGTGGGGCCGGCCCCTGCAACGGTCGATGCGCTCCGTCGTGTCCGGGATGCGGTGGGGCCCGCCATCCGGATCCGCGTCGACGCGAATCAGGCATGGTCTCCGCGCGAGGCCGTAGACATCATCACCGAGTGGGAGCGCATCGGACTCGACATCGAGTTCGTCGAGCAGCCCGTCGGCACGACATCCCTCGATGACCTCGCATTCGTCACCGAGCGCGTCGCGACTCCGGTCATGGCGGACGAATCGGTCTGGACGAGTCGCGATCTGCGCGAGCTCGTGCGCCGTGGCGCCGCCGACATGGTCAACCTCAAGCTCGCGAAATCCGGAGGGATCGGCGAGACCCGTCTGATGCTTCGACTGGCGTCCGAGGCCGGAATCCAGGTGCTCATCGGAACGATGATGCAGAGTTCCGTCGGAGTCGCTACCGCGGCGAGCGTCGCCGCATCGGCAGGGCTATCAGACACGGTCCATGATCTTGATGCTGGCCTGTGGCTGTCCGAGTCACCAGTGCGGGGCGGTTCGGTCTACCAGAGCGACGTTGTCCGTCTCTCCCCGCGACCTGGGCTCGGAATCGAGGGGTTGAGATGACGGGACTCAGCGAGATCATCGACGGCATCCTGCGGCCATCAGGCGACGAATCCGCGCCAGCCGGTGCCGTGCTCGCCGTCCGTCGAGGCGATGATGTCGGTGCGGCCGTCGGTGGTTTCCGCGAGCTGGCGGCGCTGTCCGGAGAGACCGACCTTGCCATGGAACGGGAAACCTCCTTCGATTTGGCCTCGGTCAGCAAACTGTTCACAACCGTGGCGTTGATGCGGCTCGTGACCGATCGCGAGGTCGCCCTCGACAACACCCTGGGACACTGGGTGCCGAGCGCTGTCGCAGCGGCGGGCGTGAGCATCCGACAGCTGCTCCTGCAC
>JALYHS010000316.1 GCA_030776385.1 Actinomycetota bacterium | reverse complement strand
ACCGGGGCGCTGGCGCCGTCCTCGCGCTGGCGATCGTCTCGGCCGTCGTGATAGTCGGACTCTCCGGTCTCGGCCTCGCGACTGGACTGGCGGCGCGACAGCGGGTGATCGGGGCGAGCGATCTGGCCGCTTTGGCGGGCGCGGATGCGGCATCCGGCGCGGTGACCGGAGACCCATGCGAGGTCGCGGCGCGTGTCGCAGTGGCGGGCGGTGCACGAGTCGCGAACTGTCGGGTCGACGGCCTCGTGGTCGACGTGACGGTGCTCGGCAGCTTCTCGGGCATCCCGCTGACGGCGCACTCCCGGGCCGGGCCGCCGCCGTGATCGTACGAAGATCCGGCCGCGCTCACGTCGCGATCCCGGCGCGACGCCGCGGGCGGGTCCGAGCAGACTTCAGCCGCGGCTGTGTATGGTGGCCCACGAATGGAAGGGGAGACGTGGCGTCGACCAAGAAGCTGGTGATTGTCGAGTCACCGGCGAAAGCCAAGACCATCGGCCAGTTCCTGGGCGATGGCTACGAGGTGCAGGCCTCGGTCGGCCACATCCGCGATCTCATCGAGCCCAAGAACCTTCCGCCCGAGCTCAAGAAGGGCTCCATCGGCAAGTTCTCCATCGACGTCGAGAACGGCTTCACTCCTTATTACGTTGTCAGCGACGCGAAGAAGAAGACCGTCGCCGACCTGAAGCGGGCTCTCAAAGACGCCGACGAGCTCTACCTGGCAACGGACGAGGACCGCGAGGGCGAGGCCATCGCGTGGCACCTGCTCGAGGTGCTGCAGCCGAAGGTCCCCGTCAAGCGGATGGTGTTCCACGAGATCACCAAGGAGGCGATCCAGCGCGCGCAGGAGAACTTCCGTGAGCTCGACACCGCGCTCGTCGACGCACAGGAGACCCGCCGCATCCTCGACCGTCTCTACGGCTTCGAGGTCTCGCCCGTGCTGTGGCGCAAGGTCGGCCCCGGCCTCTCGGCCGGCCGCGTTCAGTCCGCCGCCACCCGGCTCGTTGTCGATCGGGAGCGCGAGCGACTCGCTTTCGTCTCCGCGTCGTACTGGGACCTCATCGCCACCCTGGGCGACACCCAGCCCTTCGACGCAAAGCTCGCCCGACTGAACGGCAAGCGCGTCGCGTCCGGTCGCGACTTCGATGATCGCGGTGTACTCGGCGGCGAGGCCGTCGCGCTCGACGAGGCGGCCGCCGAAACCCTTGCCGACGCGCTCAGACTCGACTCAACGAGCTTCACCGTGTCCAGCGTCGACTCGAAGCCGTACACGCGTCGTCCCGCGGCGCCGTTCACCACCTCGACATTGCAGCAGGAGGCGGCGCGCAAGCTGCGCTTCTCGGCTCGCCAGACGATGAGTGTGGCGCAGGGGCTGTACGAGAACGGCCACATCACCTATATGCGGACCGACTCGTCGACGCTCTCGCAGCAGGCGATCGATGCGGCTCGCAGCCAGGCCGCCAAGCTCTACGGCAGGGAGACTGTTCCCGACAAGCCGCGCGTCTACGCGAGCAAGTCGAAGAACGCCCAGGAGGCCCACGAGGCCGTCCGTCCGGCCGGCGATGTCTTCAAGACGCCGTCCGAGCTGTCGAGCGTGCTGCGCGGCAACGACTTCAAGCTGTATGACTTGATCTGGAAGCGCACGGTCGCTTCGCAGATGGCCGACGCCCGCGGATCCACTGCGTCGGTGACGATCGCCGGGAAGACGGTGGATGCCGGCACCGCCGAGTTCACGGCATCCGGAACCGTCATCACCTTCCGCGGCTTCCTGTCCGCGTACGAGGAGGGCCAGGACGAGGAGCGCAACAGTTCGGACAAGCGCGACGACACCGACGCCAGCCTCCCTCCACTGACCGCGGGCCAGACTCTCCCGTTGCAGGAGCTCGCTGCCAAGGGCCACGAAACCAGCGCTCCGCCGCGCTACACCGAGGCCAGCCTCGTGAAGTCGCTCGAAGAGTTGGGCATCGGGCGCCCGTCGACATACGCGAGCATCATCTCCACGATCATCGACCGCGGTTACGTCACGCCGCGTGGGACCGCTCTGGTGCCGAACTGGATCGCGTTCAGTGTCGTCCGTCTGCTCGAGGACTTCTTCGGCGACCTGGTCGAGTACCAGTTCACCGCCGAGATGGAGGACGATCTCGACCTCATCGCCGACGGCACCGCCGACCGCGTCGAGTGGCTGAACGGCTTCTACTTCGGCAGCGACAAGCACCGCGGTCTGCGCACCGTCATCGACAATCTCGGCGACATCGACGCGCGAGCGATCAACTCGATCCAGATCGCACCGGACATCACGCTGCGCATCGGCAAGTACGGCCCGTACCTCGAGGTGCCTCCGCCCGAGGGAGCGCCCGAAGGCGAGGCCCCTCGCCGCGTCAACGTGCCCGAGGACCTCGCCCCCGACGAGCTCACGCCGACGAAAGCCCGCGAGCTGATCGCGGCGCCGGTGAACACCGACCGCGAGCTGGGGATGAACCCCGCCACCGGCAAGATGGTCGTGTCGAAGGACGGTCGTTACGGGCCATATGTGACGGAGCTCGACCCTGAGCCGCCGGTCGAGCCCGTCGAGACTTCGCCCGTCGAGACCCCGCTGGTCGAGACCCCGCTGGTCGAGCCTGTCGAGACCCACCTGGTCGACCCGAGTACGGGCGAGGTGGTGTCGACACGCTCAACCGCCAAGGCAGCAAAGCCCAAGAAGGCGCCCGCCAAGAAGAAAGCCGCCGCCGCGCCGAAGCCGCGCACGGCATCCCTCTTCAAGACGATGGATCCCGCGACCGTCGACCTGGCGACCGCCCTCAAGCTGCTCGACCTCCCGCGCGTCGTCGGCCAGGACCCGGAAACCGGCGTCGACATCACCGCGCAGAACGGTCGATACGGCCCCTACCTCAAAAAGGGCACGGACAGTCGGTCGCTCGACTCCGAGGATCAGATCTTCGACATCGAGATGCCGGCAGTGCTCGAGATCTTCGCCCAGCCGAAGTACGGGGCCCGCCGTCCGTCGAGCTCGCTCAAGGAGTTCGACGCCGACCCCGTCAGCGGCAAGCTCATCAAGGTGCGCGACGGTCGGTTCGGTGCGTACGTGACGGACGGCGACACGAACGCGACGATCCCGCGCGGCGAAGACGTCGAAGGGCTCGACTTCGAGCGGGCCGTGCAGTTGCTCGCCGACAAGCGGGCAAAGGGTCCGGCCAAGCCGAAGCCCAAGACGCGCGCCGCGGCTACGAAGCGCGCCCCCGTCAAGAAGCGCTGAGCGCGGTGCCGATGTTCCGGCTGAGGTCCTCCACGCCACCTGCTGACGAGTCGTGCCGAATGGCTCTTCGTCATGGTTCGAGCAGCCATTCGGCACAAATCGGCGGGATGTCGCGCGCGGTCGGAGCTGCGCAATGACGGGCGCGCAGCATCCGGGGCTCTTCCTCACCTTCGAGGGAGGGGATGGATCGGGTAAGTCGACCCAGGCCGCCCTGCTCGAGGAGTGGCTGCTCAGCCAGGGCCGCACCGTCGTGCGCACCCGTGAGCCGGGTGGAACGGATGTCGGCAACGAGATCCGCGAGATCGTCCTGCACCGGCGCGGCCATATCGCCCCCCGCGCCGAAGCTCTGCTTTACGCGGCGGATCGCGCGCATCACATCGCGACCGTGGTCCGTCCGGCGTTGGAACGCGGCGAGATCGTGCTGCAGGACCGCTACCTCGACTCGTCGGTCGCCTACCAGGGTGTCGGCCGCGAGTTGAAGGCGGAGGAGATCCGTCGACTCTCGCTCTGGGCGGCCGAGGGACTGCTGCCCGACGCGACGGTGCTGCTCGACCTCGACGTGTCGATCGGCCGAAGCAGGCTCGACGACTCCCGCACGCGATACGACCGGCTCGAGGCGGAGGCCGCCGACTTCCACGGGAGGGTGCGTGACGCCTACCTCGCGCTCGCCGCCGCCGAGCCGGAACGTTTCCTCGTGCTCGACGCGACCCTCCCGGTGGAGGAGTTGGCCGCGCTCATCCGGAGCAGAGTGTCAGCCCTGCTCGCTTAGAGTTGAGCGCATGGCGTGGGATGACTTGATCGGGCAGGCCGACGCCATCGCGACCATGCGGGCCGCCGCCGCGGGCGACGGTCTCACGCACTCCTGGCTGATCACCGGGCCTCCCGGATCGGGCCGCTCGACCCTCGCGTACGCCTTCGCCGAGGCGCTGCTCGCCCGGCCTGGCAGCGAGGACGCGACCCGGGATCAGGTCAGGGCGCGCACGCATCCGGATCTCGGAACGCTCAGCACCGAACGGGTGCTCATCTCGATCGATGAGGTGCGGCAGCTGGTCGCGTCGAGTCAGTTCTCGCCGAGCGTCGGCCGTTACCGCGTGATGGTCATCGAAGACGCGGACCGGATGACGGAGCGCACCTCCAACGTGCTCCTCAAGGCTCTCGAGGAACCACCGCCCCGCACGGTGTGGATTCTGTGTGCGCCTTCCGAGGCGGATCTGATCCCCACCATCCGCTCGCGCGTGCGGAGCGTGCGCCTGCGCGTGCCGAGCGTCGATGACGTGGCGCAACTG
>JALYHS010000315.1 GCA_030776385.1 Actinomycetota bacterium | reverse complement strand
CATCGGATGCGGAGAGTGCCTCCGTTGTCTCGACGGACGAGACCATCTGTGCGACGACCGGTATGGGATCGGCGTGCGCCGCGGCTGGCCGGGAGCTCTCGCCGAGAAGCTCCTGGTTCCCGCGCTCTCGCTGCTCCCACTTCCCGACAGCGTGAGCGACGAGAGGGGCGCGATGGTCGAGCCCGGGGGAAATGCATACCGGGCCGTCGAAGCGAGTGGGGCCGCGCCCGGTCGGCGGGTACTCGTACTCGGTCCCGGCACCATCGGGCTGCTCGCTGCACAGTTCGCCATGGCAGCGGGCGCGGAAGTGCATGTGGTGGGGATCGACGATGCGTCGCTGGAACTCGCCGGCGCGCTAGGCGTCAGCGGAGCCTGGAAGAAGGACAGTCTTCCTCCTCTCGTCTGGGACGCCGTGATCGACGCCACGACGTCTCCCGAGATGCCTCAGTTCGCCTTCGATGTCGTCGAGCCCGGGCGCAGCGTCGTCCTCATTGGAGTGTCGATCACCCCGAGCATGGCGGACTCGCGCCGGGTCGTGCACAAGGAGCTCGTGGTTCAGGGCATCCTCGGCGGCACAGCCGGTCTCGGTCCCGCGATCTCGGCATACGCCTCCGGCGCAGTAGACCCCACCCCCCTCATCGCGGGCGTGGTCACTCTGGATGACGTGGCGACGGTTCTCGCCGGCGACACCGTTCGTGTCGCGGGGTCCGGCACGAAGTTCCTGATCGATCCGAACCGGTGATCCACCGGAACCAGAAGCACCACCACGAGAATCACCACAACGAAGGGAAGACCACCGTGTCGAGCCAGACCAGTCCGGGCAGGACGCTGTACGTGGGATCGTTCACCTCCGAACGAACGATGAGCGGGGACGGCGTCACGGCCCTTGCCGTATCGCCGGGGGCGGCGGAGTTCCGGACACTCGGGCACACCGCATCTCGCGGCTGCCCCAACTTTCTCGCGCTGCATCCTGAGGAGGATTTCGTCTACGCGACGTCGGAGACGCCCGAGGGAGGCGTGTATACCTATGCGATCCGATCGGACGGTTCACTCGAGCTTCGGAGTGAGCAGCAGACGACGTCCAATCCAGCGCATATCGCCGTGGGCCGCGTCGGGGAGAGCCTGTTCGCGGTCACTTCCTCGTACTGGGATGGATATTTCGGCGTTCACCGGATCCTCCACGACGGGACCGTGGGACCGCTTCTCTCGACGATCGACCGGAACGCGGTCGGCGATGACGGAGTTCGCCCCACCTCCCGCGCGCACTGTTCCGTCTTTGCGCCGTCGGGGCGGTTTGTCATCGCGACGGATCTGGGACAGGACCAGGTGATCACCTACCAGATCGACGAGGCGAGCGGGGAGCTCTCGCAATTGAACGCCTTCGACTGCGAGCCAGGAACGGGCCCTCGGCACCTCGCCTGGCATCCCGACGGTCGCGTCTTCGTGTCCGGCGAGCTGTCGGGGACGATCTCGGTGTTCCGTGTCGACGACGAGACGGGCGAGCTGACGCTCCTGGAGCGTCGAGACTCGCGTGCCGATCCAGCCGACCCCGAGCTCGCATCGCCGCCAGCCCAGCCGTCGGAGATCGCACTCTCGCACGGCGGCCGTTTCGTACACATCGGCAACAGGCAGCTTGACGTGATTTCGACCTTCTCCACCACGGGCGACACCCTCGAACCGGTCTCGGACACTCCGACCGGAGGCAAGATCCCCCGGCACTTCGCGGTGGTCGACGACGAGATGTATGTCGGGAATCAGGACAGCGATTCTCTTGTGGCATTCCACGTCGACCCCGACAACGGACACCTGGAGCGATTCGGAGCGGCCGCGGTCACGCCGAGCATCGCGTGCGTCGTCGTCCGTCGCTGAGAATCCCCGCGGCGTTCGTGCCCTAGGCGTCGGCGAGAACTCGTCGGCGGACGACGCGATCCGACACGATGATGAGAAGGATCGCCGCCACGACGAAAGCCAGGTCAGCCCAGGGAAGCGGCGACAGACCGTGGCGATCGACGAGGTAGGCACCGAGGAGCGCCCCACCGGCGATCGCGATGTTGTACGCCGTCGCGAGGGACGACGCCGCTAGGTCGCGCAGACGGGGCGAAGCCCAGTGGAGCATCTGCGTTTGGAGCATCACCGACACCGAACCGATCGCCGCCCCCCACAGCACGAGGCACGCGATGAGAAACCAGGGGATCCCGGCACCGAGCGCGAGACCGGCGATGATGACGGCCAAACACACGGTGACTCCCGTCACACCGTGGCGTGGAAATCGCTCACCCAGGATGCCGGCGATGACCAGGCCGATCACCCCCGCGACACCGTAGAGCAGCAGAGCGAGACCGACCTGGCCCGGCGGAACAGCGCCGATGCGGATCAGGAAGGGTGCGATGTAGGTGTAGAGCGTGTTCTGCCCCAGCATGATCACGATGATGATGGCGCAGACGAGGGCGATCCCGGCGAAAGTGGGATCCCGGCGGAGTGGTACCGGGTTCGCGTCCGTCGTCTCGTGTGTGCGGTGATCGACAGCGGGCAGCCGGATCACGGCGAGAACGGCCAGAGGAACGACGATCGCACCCGCCACGGCGAAGGCCGCGCGCCAGCCGACCGCGTGGCCCAGCAGAGTGCCGAGTGGCACCCCAAGCACGAACGCCGCTGAGGCGCCCCCTGCCACGATCGCCACGGCCCGAGACAGCTGCTCCTTGGGAACCAGGTGACTCACGTACGCTCCGCCGACCGCGCTGAACAGGCCTTGCGCGAGCCCGGTGATCACGCGCGCCGCGAACAGGAACTCGTAGTTGATGGCGATCGCGGCGAGCACGTTTCCGAGGGCGAATCCGGCCAGCGCCCAGATCAGGAGAGGTTTGCGCGGCACACGACGGGTGAGGGTGGTCAGAGGCCAGGAGCTGATGATGACGGTGATCGCGAACGTGGTGACGAGGATGCCGACTTGGGGATCCGTGACGCGCAGATTCTGGGCGATTTCGGGCAGGAGGCCCGTGGGGAGGTACTCACTCGTGATTGCCAAGAACATCAAACTCGAAAGAACCAGCGTTCCCGTCCAGGGGAAGCCGCGGCGCGTCACGTCGACGATGCATCCTCGTATGCCGCGAATCCGGCCGTCTCGCCGCCATCGACGACGAACTCGGACCCGGTCGAGAAACTGGACTCGTCGCTGGCCAGGAACAGGACAAGGTGGGAGACCTCTTCCGGCGAGCCGACTCGATGAAGGGCGACGCGCTCCTGGGTGAGGTTCATCCCCGCGATCATGGCGGTGTCGATGGCCCCGGGATGCAGCGAGTTGACTCGGATGTTGTACCGCCCGAGGTCGAGTGCGGCGTTCTTGGTCAGCCCGCGCACGCCGTATTTCGACGCCTGGTACGCCGCACACCCCTGCAGCCCGATGAGCCCGGCCGTTGAGGACACGTTGATGATCGAACCGCCGCCGCGCAACCGCATCGCGGGGACGGCGGCACGGATACCCAGAAACACACCCGTCAGATTGATCGCGATGACGCGGTCCCAGCCGTCGATCGGGTACTCGTCGATCGGCGCCGAAATATGGATGCCGGCATTGTTGACGAGCACGTCGAGCCCACCGAACTCGGCCGTCGCGAGTGCAACCGCCGCCTCCCAGTCGTCGTACTTGGTGACGTCGAGGTGCACGTAACGAGCTCGGTCCCCGAGCTCATGCTGCACCTGTTCACCCTCGTCGTCGAGCACGTCGCCGATGACCACGAATGCGCCTTCGTCCACCAGACGCCGAGCGTGAGCGGCTCCCATTCCGCGCGCTCCACCGCTAATCAGGGCCACTTTGCCGCTGACTCGTCCCATCTCGGTTCCTCCGTGTCGCGGTGCCGCGAGTTCGCTCTCTCCCACGTTTGATGTTTGACTATCATCATTGTATGTTAAATATGCAACAAATGAAGATCCGCTTTGTTGCCGCGCACGCGAAGGGGCGTAGCCAGTGAGCACGAGCATCCGCGGCATCAGTCGAGGCGACTTCATCCGCCCGCTCGTGCAGGTTTCGCTCGATCTGACGACCATCAGCGACGCGCTGCGAATGGCGACGATCGCGCTCGAAGCGGGGGCCGATTGGTTGGAGATTGGAACACCGCTCCTGCTCTCGCAGGGGACGGAGGCCGTGCGAGCTCTTCGCCGGGAGTTCCCGAACTCGCCTCTGATCGCCGATATCAAGATCATGGACGGCGGCTACGGCGAGGCGAAGATGTATGGCGACGCCGGCGCTGACGCCGTTGTCGTCATGGGACGTGCCCACGACGCGACGGTCGAGCGGGTCTGCGACGCGGCGGCCGATCTCGGGCTCCTGGTCATGGGAGATGACATGGGTGCGGCGGACCGGCCGGCCGAAGCCGCACGACTCGAAGGACTCGGTGTCGGGATGGTGATCCATCACATCGGTCATGATCACCGCTCTCGTCACCGTGAGCAGAAGATGTCTCCGCTCACCGATCTGGCCGCGATCGTCGCCGCGACGACCGTTCCCGTGCAAGCCGCCGGCGGACTGTCGATCGATCAGGCCGTGAACTGCCCGGCCCTGGGGGCGAGCGTCGTCGTCTTCGGAGCACCGCTCGCGGTGGACGACGAAACCTCGTTCACGATCCCGGAGGGTGACCTCCTGGGAGTCCTCGGCGGAGCAATCCAGAGAGTTCACGCCGCGCACATCGCCG
>JALYHS010000314.1 GCA_030776385.1 Actinomycetota bacterium | reverse complement strand
CGCCGGCACCGGTCGCTCCCGCCCGCACGCCGTACCCCGTCGCGACGCACGCGCCGACGCACGTCGTCGCGCGCACCTGGCCTGTCCGCCCGACGATCCGCCACAGCGAGGCGGGGATCCCGGCAGGGACCATCCCGCCCGTTCCTCAGCCTGGGCGCAGGACCCACCAGCACACCCGCCCCCCGGCGGGCCCGGTCGCGCCACCGGCCTCTTCGTCGCACCGAGGGCATGATGGCGGGGAGCCGAGCGATCACGGGTCCGGATGGCCGACTGCGGGCGGAGCCCAGGACCAGCAGCCCCCGGCGACCGACAGCGTCGACGACTGAGTCCCGTCCGGCATCGAGCGACATCGTTCGCTGATCCCGGTCAGGTATCCCGACGACTCGAGTCGACCGAACGGATTCGACGACTCACCCCATTTGAGGTCACATTTCCGCGTCGATCGGATTCATTATCAGGCAATTCGCATTTTGCCTCACTACATCTTCCTCTTGCCTTTCGACGTCGACCGACGAAAGGCCCGCACAACAGGAGATCAGTCACCTGTTCGAAATTCATGCATTCACTCGAACCCACAGATCGGAACTGAAATGACCATGGGAACCGGCGTCGTCCTCTTCGTGATCGGCGCGATCCTCGCCTTCGCCGTGCACGTGCAGACCGCCTTCATCAGCCTGAGCACCGCGGGGTACATCCTGATGGTGGCCGGGATCGTCGTCTTCTTGATCGGCCTCGTCCTCATGCTTCGTGGTCGCCGTTCGGTCACGACCACCGCAGCCGCCCCTGCGGAGCCCGGTGTCGTCAGCCGGAGCACGACGCGGACGTCGGACCCGTCCGACTTCTGAGCGTCAGCGCGGGCGACGAGGCATCCTCCCGATCGCCGCGATCGCCGTCCTCCTGCCACTCCTCGACGGACGTCGCCGGATCCGACGCGGTCCCTCGCCGTCTCGCTGGGACCGGGATGTCGGGGCGGACGGATCTCCGCCCGAATCCCGCGACATCCGGTCCCCCGACGCCGGATCGCGATTCATCTCCCTTGTTCGCGTATCGCCCCACGCGTGGCGAGCTGAACGATCCCCCGCGCCCGCTGCACCCGTTCCGACAGCGCACCGCCGCACCCCTCCTCACCACAAGGACACGATTGACGATGTACGAGAACGAACTCACCCAAGCGTTCTGCTTCCCCTGCTCCGCGGTGCTCGAATTGCACACCGAGGATCACCGACGGTTCTACGCATGTCCGGGATGCGGCAAGCGGCTCGACTAGCCGTCGCCGACACCGGGCGCGGAAACCGGTGCGCGCTGCCGCGTGCCGACCCCGATCGCGAGCCTGGTAATCCTCGAATCTTCGGGGATCCCGCAGCGCGATCTCGCTACGGTGACGGCCGTTACAGGCAGCGCCGGTCCGGCGATCCGAGCGCTCTTCTCGATGCGGAGGACTCGATGACGATGCGGCACCCGCTCCGCGGATCGGCGACCTCCGCCGACCCGCGAGCCGAGCAGTCCGGGGACCGCAGCCGGACAGCTCGCTGGCACGCCCGATTCCTCGTCGAGGAGCGGTACGCCGATCCGCGGGCTCGTCGCCGGACCTACCGGCTCTCGGCCGCGCTCATCGTCGTCGGAGCCGTCGCGTTCGCCGTGCTGCTGATCGGCGTGCTCACCCACACCGGCCCGCAGCTCCTGGATCGGCCGATCGAGCAGTGGTTCGACGCAGGTCGATCGCAGGACGCGACGGGCGTCATGACGGTGCTGGCCATCGTCTTCGGCCCCGTCGGCATGCCGGTCATCGTCGCCGCGGTGCTGATCGTGTGGATCGTGCTGGCTCGGCACCTGTGGCGACCGATCCTGCTGTTCGGCGGGATGGTGACCGGGCTGGTCCTCGCGCAGGTGCTCGCACCGGTGGTGCGCCATCCGCGCCCACCGATCGGTCTGATGCTGCTCGGGCCCGATCACACCTTCTCGTTCCCCTCCGGGCACGTGCTCGGGATGAGCGACTTCTTCCTCATCAGCGCCTACCTGCTGGCCAGTCGCGTGCGCCGGAGGTGGCTCACCGTGACGACGGTGCTGATCGCGATCGCGGTCGTCCTCGCCCAGGTGACGAGCCGGCTGTACCTCGGCTACCACTGGTTCACCGACGTGAGCGCCTCCATCGCGCTGTCGCTCGTGATCCTCGGCGTCATCATCGCGATCGACACACGGCGCACGGTCCGGCTCCCGGGAGAGCCCCTCCGCGGAGAACGCTCGACCCGACAGGTGGACGGGACATGATGCGGAGGAGGCAGTCATGAGTAACAGCACGAAGGTGCGCAGCGCCATGCAGTCGAGCGGAGCGAATCGCGCGCTGCAGTCGCTCGCTCGCGCCGGGTTCCTCGGCAGCGGCCTGATCCACCTGCTCCTCGGGTACCTGGCGATCCGGGTCGCGCTGCACCAGAGCGCCCGATCCGATCAGTCCGGCGCGATCGCGGCGATCGGCAAGCTCCCCGGCGGCGAGGTGCTGCTCTGGGTGACGACCGTCGGACTGTTCGCGCTCGGACTGTGGCTGCTCCTCGCAGCGGTGTTCTGCATCGGCGGGACATCCAGCAAGCGGTGGGTGCGCGCACTCGTGTCGGCCGCGAAGGCGGCCGCCTACATTGCGCTCGCGCTCACGTCCTTGACGTTCGCTCTGGGAAGCTCGTCGAACGCGCGCAGCTCGACGACGCACGCGAGCTCGAGCGTGCTCAGCCTCCCGGGCGGCCAGGTGCTGCTCGCGCTGGTCGGCCTCATCGCCCTCGGCGTCGGCGTCTACATGGTCGTGAAGGGTGCCCGCCGCGGGTTCAAGAAGGACCTCGCCATGCCCGCCGGCACGGCCGGACGCGTGGTCACCGTCCTCGGCGTCGTCGGCTACGTCGCCAAGGGCATCGCGGTCGCCGTCGTCGGCGTCCTGTTCGTCGTCGCCGCGATGACCCTCGACCCGAACAAGGCCACGGGGTTCGACGGTGCCCTGAGGTCGCTGAGCTCGCTGCCGTCCGGCGCGACGCTGCTCGTCGCCGTCGGCGTCGGCCTGATGGCTTTCGGCGTCTACACCTTCGCCCGGGCGCGCTATGCCCGGATCTGAGCCGAGCTGAGCAGCCCGCAGGAGGTCAGGTCGCCCATCGACGGCGCGCCGAGTGACGATCGTTACGCTCCGGCCATGCAGCCCAAGGTGCCGTGGACCCTCGTGCTCGTCCAAGTTCCCAACGAGCCGTCCCGGCATCGCGTGGCGGTCTGGCGCGAGCTGCGGCGCATCGGAGCGGTCCCCATCGGTTCCGGCGCGTGGTTGCTGCCGGCGGCGGAACCGTTCGTCTCCGCGCTCGATCGCGTCGGGACGCTCGTGGAGCGCGGCGCCGGAAGCTTCGCCGTGCTGAACGCCGGCCCTCGGGACGCCGCCGCGGAGGAGGTGCTCCGGACGGCGTTCACCAAGGTGCGCCGCGAGGAGTGGGCCGAGTTCGTCGACGACTGCGGGAAGTTCGAGGCGGAGGTCGACAAGGAGTTCGCGAAGGAGAAGTTCACCTTGGGCGAGCTCGAGGAGGAGGAGCAGAGTCTGGAGCGGCTGCGCCGCTGGTTCACCACCCTGGAGTCACGCGACGTCCTGCGGCTCGCTGAAGCAAGGCTCGGGGCGGAGCGCCTGGCCGCCTGCGAGCGGCGCCTCAACGAGTACGCGGACGAGGTCTACACGCGCGTGAGCATCTCCCCGAGCCCCGACGAGGTGGGGGCCTGAGCGGCCGCCGTGGTTCCGAGGGCATCGTCTCGCGTCGGCCGTCATC
>JALYHS010000313.1 GCA_030776385.1 Actinomycetota bacterium | reverse complement strand
CGCCGGCGGCGCGTCATCAGGAGCCAAGGATGATCCCCCGCGCGGCCATGAACGGCTGCGCGTTCACGGCGACCTCGTTCAAGCGCACCTCGAAGTGCAGGTGGGGGCCGGTCGCGGCACCGGTCTGTCCCACGGAGGCGATGTTCTGGCCCGCGGAGACGTGCTGCCCGACCTGCACGAAGATGCCGCCTGGCCGGATGTGCGCGTACCCCGTCTGGATGCCGTCCCCGCCATCGAGCTCGATCCAGTACCCGTAGGTGCCGAACCAGCCCGCGTACACGACCGTTCCTGCGTGCGCCGCATAGATCGGGCTGCCGTATTGCACTCCCACATCGGTGCCGCGGTGGAACGCGTTCGCACCGGCCGGCTGATCCGGCCTCGGCCCGAAGACGCCGGTGATCGGCCCCGCCCCTGTCGGGTTCGCCCACCCCGCGCCGTTCACCGATCCGCCGGCGCCCGCGCTCTGCGCCGCCTTCCTCGCTGCCACGCCCTGCTGGTACTTCCGGGCGGTGGAGTCGGAGGTCGCCTGCAGCGCGTCGAGCCGCGCCTGCAGCTCGACCTGCGCCGCCTGCTCCTTCTGCACCTGCGCGTTGGCCGCGGCGCTCGCCTGCACCGCGGCTTGGAAGGCCAGGCGGGCCTTCTCCTTGAGGCCGACGAGCTCGTCCTTCACCTGCTGCATCTGCGCCTGGGTCGCCGCGGCGGCGTTCTTCGCCGTGGCCGCCTCCTGCGCGATCGCGCTGTTCGACTCGGTGAGCTTGGAGAGGCTGCCGAGCCGGCTGAGGAAGTCGGTCGCGCTCGCGTCGGTGCCGGACAGCAGCAGCGTGGTCTCGAGGTCCGCGCCACCGCTGCGCGAGAGCTGTGCCGCGAGCTGGCCGGCCCGCTGCTTCGCATCGGCCGCCCGCTTCCCGTCGGCCTTGACCTGCTTCTCGATGGTGTGCAGCCGTTCGTTGGCCGAGTCGACCTGCGTCTGCGCGGTCTGGTACTCGGTGCCGCGCTGCTCGGCGACCCGTTGCGCGGCATCCGCTGCCGCCTGCGACTTCGCGAGGAGCGACTTGAGGCCGGCGATCTCCTTCGCCTTCTCCTTCACGTTCGCGCGCGCCTTCAGCACGTCGCTCCAGCTCGGGTACCCGTCGGCCTGGGCGGACAGCGGGATCGCGACGAGGCCGGCGGCACCCGCAACGGCGCCGAAAGCGAGAAGGGCTCTGCGAGTGACGGGGGGCCGGGCGCGGGACGACGGATCGACCACGGCACCTCCCTCGAGCACTGCACGGCGAGCGGGTCCCTCGGCCGAATCCGCAGGCTAGTCGGGCGCCCGCGGTTCCCCGGGCAATCGCGCCGCGTGGCGCGCGCACCGCGTGCGTTTCGCCTTCCTCCCCGGATCGCGTATGCTTTCCCGTCGGTGAGCCCGGCGACGGGGGACTCCGGCCCCATCGTTTAGCGGCCTAGGACACCGCCCTTTCACGGCGGCAGCACGGGTTCGAATCCCGTTGGGGTCACGATCCCGACGGGCGGTTTCACCCAAGGATTCACCAGTTTGGCCCTGTAGCGCAGTTGGTTAGCGTGCCGCCCTGTCACGGCGGAGGTCGCGGGTTCAAGTCCCGTCAGGGTCGCGAAGGTGCGGCGAGAGCCGCTCCCTCTGGCTCTGTAGCTCAGTTGGTAGAGCGTTCGACTGAAAATCGAAAGGTCACCGGATCGACGCCGGTCGGAGCCACCAGCAAAACCCGCGGTCACCCGGGGGTTTTCTCGTTCTCGGTCCTAGCTCTGACTCGGTCGTCTGGCCCTGTTGCCCACAGAATGCCCACAACGTCCGCACGGGCGTCGTCATCGAGCGCGACCGCAACGGCGTTGCAGTCGTCACCGAACCCGACAGCGTCGTCGGCTTCAACTGCAACTGCGCGTCGAACCACGCGACCGACCAACCTTGCCGTTCGTTCGTCACCTCCGGCTGCTTCGGCTGTGCTCATGGGCAACGCCGTCAGATCGGAGCTGTGGACGGGAGCCGGGCGGGCAGCGTCGTCCCGGCCCAGAACCGCCGCCGCCGCGCCGTCTCGTACCTGAATCCGTACGATCGCGTGCCAGTTCAGAGACCGCCAATGAAACGTCTCAGCAGGCATGCTCGTGAGACGGTCGCCTCGGGATGTGTGGTTGCCAGGGGCTCGTCTCGCGGGGCAGGGTGCCTGCGTGCGGTGGACTGGAGACGTGACGCGGGGGGCCTGGCTCAAGCCGCGCCTGTCGGACTGGGCCAGTCGGGACGCAATCGTCCCGGGCGGGTTCGCCGCCTACGCGCGGATCTTCCACCCCGGCGTCCGCTACTGGTGGGACGGTCCCGCCAACCGGCCGGGATCCACGCGCCTCGAAGACACCGCGATCACCTGGGCACAAGTCGCTGCCCTGACCGGTACGACCGCGCACCCCTGGATGCAGTGGGGCGCGATCGCACGCTGGCAGACGCACGAAGGTGACCTGAACGACGGCACAAGCGCGGACCCGCCCGAAGACGGGCGCCTCCCCCGGGACGTGCTCGAACCGCTCCTCCCCCTGCTGACCGCAGCAACCACTACCCCCGACGACATCACGGCAGCCGTGTGGGAGGGCTGGGGAGCACTGCATTCCGTCGTCCAATTCGGATGGTTCGACCAGCCGGGCTCGACCGGATCCCGCACGCTCACGGGCGCCGACCTCGGCGTCGCCGAGCCCGTCACCCATGCACTCGACGACGGACGGCTGCTGCAGCTGCCGTCCCGCAACTATCTGCTGTTCGAAGGCGCATTGTCCGACCTGACCGATCCCGGCTGGGCCGCGACGGCGGGGCTTGGCCACGGAATGGGCGAAGAAGGCGTAGCGGGTCCACAACTCCTCTGGCCCACAGACCACGCCTGGTGCCTCGCCACCGAGATCGACTGCGGCTTCACCCTGCTCGCCGGCTCAACAGCGCTCATCCAGCACGCACTCGCCCAGGAAGGCATCGAAGTCGCAGTCCTCGACCATGACGGAGACCTCAGCTGGGACGGCGACACCCTCAACCCAAGGTATACGACCGCTGACCCTCGCGTGCGAAGTGTCGGCCAGATGCTGGAGGCAGTGGCGCCGGGCAAGCGCACGCTCCGCAGGTGCACGACGAGGCCTCCTCGTTCGCTCGAGCCCGCCGCGCCTCAGGCGTCGACCGCGATCGCCGTGATCACGGGGGCGCTGCGGTAGCGACGCTGCATCACGTTCGTCATCGTTCGCACGATCAGCCGCTCGAGGTTCGGGCCGTCGAGCGTGGCATTCGCGTTCGCGGTCTCGATCGCTGACGCGATCGCCTTGTTCGCCGCGTCCGTCCAGCCGTCGTCGTGTGCGAAGCCCCGTGGGAAGTACTCGATCGGATCGGTGAGCTTCCCCGTGTCAGGGTCGAGCAGTGCGAGCACGGTGATCGCGCCGTCCTCGGCGAGGACGCGTCGCTCCTCCAGCGCCTTGGCCGGTGCCGCCCCGACGGACGTGCCGTTGACGAAGAC
>JALYHS010000312.1 GCA_030776385.1 Actinomycetota bacterium | reverse complement strand
CCGCCCCGACTCGATCAGCGCGGTCGCCTTCTCGCCGTTGATCGTCGACCAGATGCTGCGCGCCCGCCGCGGCCCGAAGCCCTGCAGGAAGTGGTGCTCGTCGAGCGACCACTTCTGACCGTCGATCCAGCCGACGCAGAGCGCTTCGTCGAGGGCCTCCGCATAGCTGACGCTCGGGTGCTCGCCGCCCTTCTTCGCGATTGCCAACCGGATGCCGTCGCTCTCGCCCGCGTGATCCGCGAGCCAGCGCTGCCATTCGCCTGCATCGGCGCAGAAGAGGACCGGCTTGTCGGCGGCGCTGAGGACCATGCCCGCATGCTACGCCGCTTGACGGACATTCGAACATGTGTTCTAGTAAGCAGATGCGGTGGAGCGGGCAGGAGATCGAGGTCGAGCAGGTCGACGCGCTGCCGGGGCTGGTCAAGCTCAGCTCGCTGGTGCGCTCGGTGCAGACTCCGGAGTTCGCCGGCATCACCTTCCACGAGGTGCTCGCGAAGAGTGCGCTGAACCATGTCCCGGGGGCTGCGAATGCGCTCCCGTTCGGCTGGACGATCAACCCATATAGAGGCTGCAGTCATGCGTGCAATTATTGTTTTGCGAGACAAACCCACACCTATCTCGACCTCGACGCCGGGGCGGATTTCGACTCGCAGATCATCGTGAAGGTGAATGTGGCCGAGGTGCTCGAGAGGGAGCTGGCGAAGCCGAGCTGGGGGCATCATCCGGTCGCACTTGGCACCAACACCGACCCGTACCAGCGTGCGGAGGGCCGCTACCGGTTGATGCCCGGGATCATCGCGGCGCTCGCGGCATCCGGTACCCCGTTCAGCATCCTCACGAAGGGCAGTCTGCTGCGACGCGACCTGCCGCTGCTGCAGGAGGCGGCGGGTCACGTCCCCGTCGACGTGTCGATGTCGATCGCGATCTATGACGACGAGCTTCAGCAGTCCGTCGAGCCGGGCACACCGTCCACGGCCGCTCGGCTCGCCACCGTCAAGGCGGTGTGGGAGGCCGGGTTACCGTGCGCGGTGTTCCTCATGCCGGTGCTGCCGTTCCTCACCGACTCGGTCGCGCATCTCGATCGCGCCTTCGCCCTGATCGCGGATGCTGGGGCCACTTCGGTCGCATACTCCGCCCTGCACCTGCGGCCGGGAGCGCGTGAGTGGTTCCTGGCGTGGGTCGCGCGCGAGCATCCGGATCTCGTCGGCCGCTACGCCGAGCTGTACCGCGGAGGCTCGTACGCTCCGAAGGAGTACCGCACCTGGCTGGCCGCCCGGGTTCTGCCGCTGCTGCGCGCCCACGGGCTGGATCGTCCCCCGAGGCTGGATCCCGCGACCGGGGTGGTGCGAGCCGCCAAACCCGGGTTGATCGCCGCCGAGCTCAGCCCCGCGGCTGCGGCGAGCATCCAACCGAGGCTGTTTTGACCCGCCGCGACGCGCCCCGCCTCCGAGCCGGATGTACCCCATTCGCCTAGGGTGTACCCATGAGTGTCACCGACCATCCCGCGACGTCGATGTCGTGGGCCCCTGGCGTGGAGCACGAGCACGCCGCGGGACTTCCTGCCCACCGCGTGCGCCTCGCGATCCTCGACGATCACGAGGTCCTGCTCGACAGCCTCAGCAGCTGGATCGGGCAGCACGCCCACGACTTCGACCTCGTGCTCTCCGCCGCGAGCTGGCTGCAGCTCGTGCACAGTGCCGCCTTCCCGACCGAACTGGTGTTCATCGACTTCCAGCTCAAGGAGGCCGTCTCGATCGAGGCCCGGGTGCGCACCTGCCGTGCCGCGGGAGCCAAGGTGATCGTTCTCTCCAGCGTGAACACCGACGAAGCCCGAGAACGCGCTTTGGCAGCCGGGGCCGCGACCTTCCTCTCCAAGTCGCTTCCGATGTCGCAGGTGATGGATGCCGCGCGTGCCGTCATGGGCATGGAGAGCGATGGCGGCCATCCGCACCCCTGGCGTCCGCTCCCGGCCGGAGCCGCCCCGCAGATTCGTCCGAAGCTGAGCCCCGGTGAGCAGGAGGCGTTCAAGCTCTACGTCGCCGGCCTCAGCACGACCGAGGTCGCCGGGCGCATGAACGTGCAGTACGAGACCGCGAAGACGTACCTGCGCCGGGTGCGCGAGAAGTACGCCAAGATCGGGCGCCCCGCGAGCAAGAAAGCGGACCTGATGCGCCGCGCTGCCGAAGACGGCTTCCTCGAGTAGTGGACGGATACTGAGTGGCGAAGCTCTACTTCCGCTACGGGGCGATGAACAGCGGCAAGAGCACCGCTCTGCTGCAGGCCGCGTACAACTACGAGGAACGCGGCCAGCGCGTTCTGCTCGCCAAGCCTGCCATCGACTCGCGGGGCGACAACGCGATCGTGTCGCGGCTCGGCGCCTCCCGCCCGGTCGATTTCACGATCGCACCGGAGGAGGACATCCTTTCCCTCTTCATGCGCGAGCGGGCGAAGCTGATCCGGGCGACGGATCGGGATGTCTCGTGCTTCCTGGTCGATGAGGCGCAGTTCCTCAGCGAGAGTCAGGTCGATGACCTGCTGCGAATCGCGATCGAGGAAGACGTCCCGGTGCTGGCGTACGGCATCCGCACCGACTTCCAGACGGTCGCCTTCCCCGGCAGCCGACGGCTGCTCGAGATCGCCCACTCGCTCGAGGAGCTCAAGACCATCTGCCGCTGCGGGCGAAAGGCGATGTTCAACGCGCGCAAGGTCGACGGCGTCTTCGTGTTCGACGGTGACCAGGTGGCAATCGACACCAGTGCAAGCACGTCGACACAGCTCAGTGCGAACGGTGCGAGACGAGAGGTCAGCTACGAGCCGCTCTGCGGCGCCTGCTACCTGGAGGAGAGCGGCGGCGTGCTCAACCGCGGCCGCCGCCCCCGCCTCGACTTCAGCTACGGCTCGGCCCCCGACGCCGACTTCAGCTAGCGCCGCCGCGTGCGCCGCTGCGC
>JALYHS010000311.1 GCA_030776385.1 Actinomycetota bacterium | reverse complement strand
TGCTCGCGCACATCCGCTCGATTCGCAGCGCAAAACCGGATGCCTCGCCCGCTGAGATCATCGCCATCCTCGAGCGTCGCTTCCTCACCGCGGTCACGAGCGGTGGCGCCCTCGTCGGAGCCTCGGCAGCCCTTCCCGCGGTGGGGACCGGCACCTCGCTCGTGCTGTCCGGCATCGAGACGGCAGGCTTCTTGGAGGCCAGCGCTCTGTTCGCGCAGTCGGTCACTGAGATCCACGGAATCGCACTGGTGGACCCGGAGCGCGCCCGCACCCTCGTGATGGCCATGATGCTGGGTACCGGTGGGCAGGAGTTGCTGCAACAGGTCGCGACCCAGGCGGCAGGCGGCGGATCTCGCGGGGCGTACTGGGGCGAGTTCGTCACCAAGAGCCTCCCGCGCGCCGCGTTCGGGCCGGTATCGGACCGAATCCGCTCCGCCTTCCTCAAACGCTTCGCCGTCACGCAGGGCACTTCCGCGATCGGGCGCGCGCTCCCCTTCGGCGTGGGAGCTGTCGTGGGTGGCGCCGGCAACCACCTGCTCGGCCGCAAGATCGTGCGGTCTGCGCGCAGTGCGTTCGGACCGGCCCCTGCGACCTTCCCCGCGGAACTGAACCTGGTCATCAAGGCGCCGCGGGTGCCGCGGGCACCGGGCACGGGCGTGTCGAGCGTGGTACGGGCTCCGCTCAAGCTCGCGCAGCGGATCCCGCGTCCTTCGCTGCCTCGTCGCGCGCCGAAATCCGTCCCGTCACTGCCGCCGCTCGACATCGTCGAGGAGGGCTGAGGTTCAGTGATCGCCTCGACTTACTGCAGACCATGAGATCGGCGGTCCATTCGTGTTGTAGTCACGCTCAGCGCCGAGTGACTGGGATCGGCCTGAAAAAAAGACAAAGCGTGGAAGGACCTCTGATGGTCGGTCCCTCAGAGCGACAGGTGTACTCGCAAGGCAACGTCGAGTTCCGCGACGACTCGGAGCGGCAACTGCCCGAGCGGTCGTACGATCCGGACTCCCGCAATAGAGCGCACCTGCTCGGCCTGTGCCTTGCTGTCGGCCGGCAGGCCTGAATCCTCGGCGCTGACCAGCACCTGGTAGGGACGGACTCGAACCGTGTTGCTGGTCAACGGCACCACCGTGACGACGCCGTAGTCGTTCTGAGACGCGGCGAAGTTGGCAGCCTCATTACTCACGATCACCGCTGGTCGTGTCTTGCCCTGCTCGGAACCTCGGGCCGGATCCAACTCAACCAGCACGACCTGTCCCCGATGCAGCGCACCATCGTGAGGAACTCGATTTGTCACGCGGCGGCGCCGTCGGAGGTGGTGCGATCCCAGAGTTCCGAGTCCTCGGACTGCGCCCACTCGGCGAACGACTCCCGATACGCGTCGGCAAGCTCCCGCTCACGCAGCAACCGGACAGCTGCGGCTATCGCCGCCGAACGCGATTCGTAGGCTCCAGCAGCGGTCTCCCCGTCCAGAAACTCGACATCGCTTTGACTGAGGCTCACACTCAACTTCATACCTCGATGCTACCGCGACTGCTACCACGGTGCTACCCAAGCACCACGACGTCGACGAGCCCCGCCGCTCGTGCCAGAATCGCCTGAGATCATGGCGAGCTTCACATTCGGAGCAGGCAACGCCCGCAAGGTGCTGCGCCTCCCCCTCTACGCGCTCGGAGCCCTCGCGACGCTCCCGGTTCGACGCAGCCCGCGACTGTGGGTGTTCGGTTCAGGAATCGGGGTCGGCGAGGGCGCGCTCCCGCTCTACCGACATGCTCGGGCGACGCTGCCGGAGAGCGTGCGGCTGGTCTGGCTGGCGGGCTCCCCCGCAGAGCTGGAGATCGCACGCACTCTGGGGCTCGACGCCGAGATGAGGTCCGGATGGCGCGGCTTCCGTCTCACGCTGCGTGCTCGGGTGCTCGTGGTCACCCACGGGTTCGGCGACGTGAATCGTTTCGCCACCCGCGGTGGATTCGTGGTGCAGCTGTGGCACGGCATCCCCCTGAAGCGCCTTCACCTCGACTCGCCGGCCACACTGCGGGTCTCGTTCCTCCCGAACCACCGGCTGGTGCGTGCCGCGATGGCGCGCGCGTACCGGTTCGCGGGGCAGGGCATTGGGCTGTTTCCGGTCGCGTCCGCGCTCGTCGCCCCTCGCATCGTGAGCGCCTTCGGGCTGCCCGCCTCGCGCGTG
>JALYHS010000310.1 GCA_030776385.1 Actinomycetota bacterium | reverse complement strand
ACCTCAGCCTGCTCGAACTCGCCCTGGCGTTGGAGCAGCTGACGATCACCGCGCGCGATGGGAAAACGCAGCCGGCCGAGATGGCCAAGGGCACAGTGACGATCACCAACCTGGGCTCGTACGGGATGGACACCGGCACTCCGATCCTCAACCCCGGCGAGGTCGGGATCGTCGCCCTCGGTGCGATCAAGCTGAAGCCGTGGGTCGTGGATGGCGAGGTGCGCCCGGCGTACGTCACAACCGTCGGCGCCAGCTTCGATCACCGCGTAGTGGATGGCGATGTGGCCAGCCGCTTCACGGCCGACATCGCGAGCGTGCTCGAGGAGCCGGCCCTCCTGCTCGACTAGCCCGCGCCCCCGCTCCGCCCCACCCCTGCGCCCCGTATCGCGATTCGCAAGATCCCTGCCGCACCTTCGCGCCGGGGTGGGAACGTCCCACCGCACACACTCCGCAAAGTAAGCACCGTGCTTACTTTGCGGAGTGCAGCGGAAGGGACACCCGCCCCAGACGCCTACAACTCACCGAGAAGGCCAGGCTCCATTTTGACAATGATTATCAATAGCGGCTAACGTCGAGGACATGCCCCGCCGCCGCCCCGCCGCCGTGCTCGCCGCCGGAGCGGCAACTGCCGCCGCCGCACTCATCGTGTCCCTCACCGGCTGCACGACAACGGTTTCGGAGGCGCCCGCCGGCATCCGGGTTGTCGCGTCCACCGATGTCTACGGCGACCTCGCGAAGACCATCGGCGGCAGCTACGCGACCGTCACCTCGATCATCGACAACCCGAGCAAGGACCCGCACGAGTACCAGGCAGACGCCCGCACCCAGCTCGCGGTCTCGAAAGCGCAGATCATCATCGAGAACGGCGGCGGCTACGACGACTTCGTCGACACGATGCTCTCCGCGTCGGGGAACACGAAGGCGTCGGTGATTAACGCGGTGAAGCTGAGCGGATACGACGCCAAGGCGGCCGGTTTCAACGAGCATGTCTTCTACGACTATCCGACGGTCGGCAAAGTGATCGATGCGATGGTCGCCGAGTTCGGGAAGGCCGACCCGAGCCACTCGGCGACGTTCGCAGACCGCGGTGCGCAGCTCCGTATCGCGGTCGACACGCTCGAGAACGACGCGAAGAACCTCTCAGCCACCACCCAGGGCGTCGGCGTCGCGATCACCGAGCCGGTCCCCGACTACGTGCTGAAGGCGCTCGGCATGAAGATCGTCACACCGACCGCCTTCAGTGCGGCCATCGAGCAGGGCACAGACGCCCCCGCCGCCGTGCTCGAGCAGACCCTCGGCACCCTCTCCAACCGCGAGGCGAAGGTGCTGGTCTACAACGTTCAGACGAGCGGAGCGCAGACGGATGCCGTACTCGCCGCGGCGAAGAAGGCGAAAGTCCCTGCGGTGCCGGTCTCCGAGACGCTGCCGGCCGGCTTGACATACATCGAGTGGCAGAAAGGCGTGCTCGCCACCATCGCCCAGGCGCTGGCGCCATGAGCACCGCGGCGACCGAGCCGGTCCTCTCCCTCCGCGACGCGCAACTCACCCTCGGCGGTCGGGTGCTGTGGAGCCACCTCGACCTCGACGTCGCTCCGGGTGAGTTCGTCGCCGTGCTCGGGGCGAACGGATCGGGCAAGACCAGCCTGCTGAAGACAGTGCTGGGGCAGCATCCACTCAGTGCGGGGACGGCGACGCTGCTGGGCGAGCCGGTCCGGCACGGGGATCGGCGGATCGGCTACGTGCCGCAGCAAAGGCTGGCCGACGAGGGCACCCCGATGCGAGGCCGCGACCTGGTCGGACTCGGCGTGGACGGTCATCGCTGGGGCATCGCGCTCCCCAGCCGATCCCGTCACGCGCGGATCGACGAACTGCTCGATGCGGTGGGTGCCCGCCACTTCGCGAACGCGCCCATCTCGAGCCTCTCCGGCGGCCAGCAGCAGCGACTGCGAATCGGCCAAGCACTCGCTGACGACCCCGCCCTGCTTCTGCTCGACGAACCTCTGCAATCCCTCGACCTGCGCGCCCAGGGGGTCGTCAGTCGCCTCATCGACGACAACCGGCGAGCACGCGGATTCGGCGTGCTGTTCGTCACGCACGACATCAACCCGGTGCTCGACATGGTCGACCGCGTGCTGTACCTCGCCGGTCGGCGGTTCCGAGTCGGGACGCCCGATGAGGTGCTGCGGTCCGAGGTGCTGAGCGAGCTGTACCAGTCTCCGGTCGATGTGATCCGCGCGGGTGGACGCATCGTGATCGTCGGCGCCCCCGATCACGCGCATGACCCCGGTCACGGGCACGCGCATGGCCCCGAGCACGACCATGCAGAGGACCTGCCGTGAGCGCCGTCCTGATTCCCGCCCTCGTGCAGGACACCGACTGGTGGAGCCAGCTGTTCAATTTCTCCGACTACGGCCAGTTGCTCGTTCTGCTGCAGAACTCGATCCTCGCCGGCGCGCTGCTGGGCGTCGTCGGCGGCCTGATCGGCGTCTTCGTGATGTCGCGCGACCTGGCCTTCGCCGTGCACGGGATCAGCGAACTCTCCTTCGCCGGCGGGGCGGCCGGCCTACTCCTGGGCGTCGGCGTCGTCGAGGGCTCCCTGGTGGGCTCGATCATCGCGGCGGGGCTCATCGGCCTGCTCGGATCCCGCGCACGCGATCGCAACTCGATCACCGCCGTGCTGATGCCATTCGGGCTCGGGCTCGGCATCCTGTGCCTGGCCCTGTACCCCGGCCGCACGGGCAACAAGTTCGGCCTGCTCACAGGCCAGATCGTGGCCGTGGACGACCCGAAGCTCAACTCGCTCGCGCTGATCTCGCTCATCGTCGTGGTGGGGTTGTTCATCGTCTGGAGGCCGCTGACCTTCGCCAGCGTGGATGCCGACGTCGCCGCGGCGCGCGGCGTGCCGGTCCGCGCGCTCTCACTCGTCTTCATGCTGCTCCTCGGGCTGGCCGTCGCTGTGAGCGTGCAGGTGGTCGGAGCTCTGCTTGTGCTCTCGGTGCTGGTGACTCCCGCGGCCGCCGCCCTCCGGATCTCGAGCTCGCCGATCGTCGTGCCGGTGCTGAGCACCGTGTTCGCCGTGGCGTCGCTGGTGGGCGGCATCCTGCTCGCGCTCGGATCGAGCGTGCCGATCAGCCCGTACGTCACGACGATCTCGTTCCTGATCTACGTCGGCTGCCGGGTCGCCTCGAGCAGGAGGGCGAGACGCGTGGCGAGGCGTCGACGTATCGTGGGCGCAGAGAGAGGGCTGTCGTGACCGAGAACAGGGTGAAGCGCAATACCTGGCAGCGCGAAGCCGTGCGCGAGGCTCTCGGCACCACCGAGGGGTTCGTCAGCGCGCAGACCCTGCACGCGCAACTGCGGGGCGCCGGGTCATCCGTCGGCCTCGCCACCGTCTACCGTGCGCTCGCCGACCTCGCGACCGAGGGTGATGCGGATGCCCTGCAGCAGGAGGGCGAGAGCCTCTACCGCGCCTGCACCCCGGGTTCGCACCACCATCACCTGATCTGCCGCAACTGCGGTCGCACGGTCGAGATCTCTGCGGATCCCGTCGAGCAGTGGGCGAAGGATGTCGCCGCAGCCAACGGTTTCACTCAGCCCGAGCACGTCGTCGACGTGTTCGGCTACTGCGCGGATTGCTCGAAGAGCCGCTGATCGCGTAGTCTTGACAAGTTGCGCATTCGTGCGCTTCTTGTGCGCCGCCGTTCCTTCCGCTGATCGAGCTTGTCGAGATCCGCGGAAGACAACGGTCTCGGCGTGCCGACAAGTGACCTTGGGTGAAGCATTCGCTTCACGGTAATCAGCAGAGGAATGAAATCATGGCAGCAGTGTGCCAGGTGACTGGAGCCGTTCCCGGCTTCGGACACAACATCTCGCACTCGCACCGCCGGACGAAGCGCCGCTTCGACCCGAACGTGCAGAGGAAGACCTATTACGTCCCGTCGCTTCGTCGTAGCGTCACCCTGAACGTGTCCGCCAAGGGCATCAAGGTGATCGACGTCCGCGGCATCGAGTCCGTCGTCAAGGACATCCTGGCGCGTGGGGTGAAGATCTAATGGCCAAGAAGGCACAGGACGTCCGTCCGATCATCAAGCTCCGTTCCACCGCAGGCACCGGGTACACCTACGTGACCCGCAAGAACCGTCGCAACGATCCCGACCGCATCGTTCTGAAGAAGTACGACCCGGTCGTTCGTAAGCACGTCGAATTCCGCGAGGAGCGCTAAAAATGGCCAAGAAGAGCAAGATCGCGCGCAACAACCAGCGCGCCGTGATCGTGGAGCGGTACGCCGCGAAGCGTCTGGAACTGAAGAAGGCGCTCGTCGACCCGGCGGGCACCGACGAGACCCGCGAGGCCGCGCGCCACGGTCTGCAGAAGCTGCCGCGCAACGCATCGCCGGTGCGCCTGCGCAGCCGCGACGCGATCGACGGCCGTCCCCGCGGCGTGCTCACGAAGTTCGGCGTCTCGCGCGTCCGCTTCCGTGACAT